>JAFAFZ010000452.1 GCA_023423215.1 Actinomycetes bacterium | reverse complement strand
GGACCGCGGAGCGCCCATGGACGACACGGCTGAACGGCACCTCGGGGCACGGGTCGCCCGCACGGCGCGGCTCGGCGGCTTCGCCGTGGTCGTCGGAGTGCTCGCCGGCCTGTCGTCCGCGGCGTTCCTCGTCGCGCTCGAGTGGGTGACCGAGGAGCGACTCGACCACCCCTCGCTGCTCTTCCTGCTGCCGCTCGCGGGTCTGGGCGTGGGCCTCGTGTACCACTACGGCGGCGGTCGCTCGGTCGAGGGCAGCAACCAGATCCTGGACGAGATCCACGAGCCGACGGACTGGGTGCCCCGGCGCATGGCGCCGATGATCTTCGTCGGCACCTGCCTCACGCAGCTGTTCGGCGGGTCGGCGGGACGCGAGGGCGCCGCGATCCAGATGAGCGGCAGCCTGACCGACCTGTCGGCGCGCACGCTGCGGCTCCGGCCGGAGGACCGGCGGGTGCTGCTCGTCGCGTCCATCTCGGGCGCGTTCGGAGCGATGTTCGGCGTGCCCTTCGCCGGCGCCGTGTTCGGCCTCGAGGTGCAGCGGACCCGCCGACGCCACCTGCCGGCGGTCCTGCCCTGCCTGGTCGCGTCGATCGTCGGCGATCGCGTCGTCCGGGCCCTGGGCGTGCACCACGAGGCGACCCCGGCGCTGCACGTGGCGCTCACCTTCACCACGGCGGCGAAGGTCGTGCTCGCCGCGGTCGCGTTCGGCCTGGCCGGCACGGTCTTCTCGGTGCTGACCCACTCGATCAAGCACCTGTTCGAGCGAGCGTTGCGCTGGGCGCCCGCCCGACCCCTTGTCGGCGGCGTCCTGGTCATCGTCGTGACCCTGCTGCTCGGCACCCGGGCCTACAACGGCCTGTCGATCGGACTCGTCGAGTCGAGCCTGTTCGGCGGGGACGTGGCGACCTGGGCCTTCGGAGCGAAGCTGCTGCTCACCGCGCTGACGCTGGGCGCCGGGTTCGTCGGCGGCGAGGTCACGCCGCTGTTCGTCGTGGGCGCGACGCTCGGCGCCACCCTGGGCACGGCGCTGCACGTCCCGACGCCCCTGCTCGCCGCCCTGGGCTTCGTGGCGGTCTTCGCGGGCGCCGCCAACGCCCCGGTCTCGTGCATCGTGCTGGGGATGGAGCTGTTCGGCGTGAGCGCGGCGCCGTACCTGGCGCTCGCCTGCCTGGTGTCGTTCGCTGCGTCGTCGCACCGCGGCCTCTACACCGGCGACGTCGGCCGCTCGGCGCTCGTGCCCTGGGCGGTGGTCGCCGCCCGGCGACGCCGTCCGCCCGTTGCGGAGATACCCTAGGGGGGTATATTCTGATCTTGTGGATCGAGCGACCGAGCCGATCCCGTGACCCGACGACACCCGACCGGGAGGCCCCCATGACGACCGAGACGCTCACCGTGAAGGGCATGACCTGCGGCCACTGCGTGCAGGCCGTCAAGGACGAGGTCGGCGCCATCGACGGCGTGCAGGACGTCCAGGTCGACCTGGACAGCGGCCGGGTGGTCGTCGTGGCCGAGGCCCCGATCGCAGCAGAGCGCTACGCGGCGGCGGTCGACGAGGCGGGCTACGAGGTCGTGCCGTGAGCACCCGGGTGCGCCTCGTCGCCTTCGCGCTGGTCGTGCTGGCCGGGGTCGGCGGCGGTTACGCCGTCGGCGCAGCGGTCGGACCGATCGACTCCGTCACGACGACCACGACGGTCCACGGCGGGGAGCACGGCTCGTGAACGCGCCGCAGGACCACACGACCCGGATGCCGGACGTCGTCGCCGACCTGGTCCCGACCGAGCAGGTCGAGCTGTCCATCGGGGGAATGACCTGCGCGTCGTGCGCGGCCCGCATCGAGAAGCGGCTGAACCGCCTCGACGGCGTCGAGGCCACCGTGAACTACGCCACCGAGCAGGCCCGCGTGCGGTACCCGGCGTCGACCGATCCGTCCCACCTCGTCGCCACCGTCCAGGCGACCGGCTACACCGCGTCGTTGCCCACGCCGCCGCCCGGCGCCCACGAGGACGGTCACGCCAGCGGGCACGGCGACCACGCGGGTGGCGGCGCACACGACCACGGTCCCGACGACGAGGCCTCGGTGCGGGCGCTGCGCAACCGGGTGCTGCTCTCGGGCGCGCTCGCGCTGCCCGTCGTCCTCATGGCGATGGTGCCGGCGCTGCAGTTCCGGAACTGGCAGTGGCTCAGCTTCGCCCTGGCCGGTCCGGTCGTCCTGTGGGGTGCCTGGCCGTTCCACCGAGCCACGTGGCTGAACCTGCGCCACGGCGCTGCCACCATGGACACGCTCATCTCGATGGGCACGCTCGCGGCGTTCGGCTGGTCGACCTACGCGCTCTTCTTCGGCGACGCGGGCGACCCCGGCATGACCATGCCGTTCTCGCTCGCGGTGTCGCGCAGCTCGGGACCCGACGAGATCTACCTCGAGGTCGCCGCGGCGGTCACCGTCTTCCTGCTCGCCGGGCGCTACGTCGAGGTGCGGGCCAAGCGCCGCTCCGGCGCCGCGCTGCGCACGCTGATGGAGCTCGGCGCGAAGGACGTCGTCGTGCGACGTGACGGGCCGGACGGCACCGTCGAGGAGCGCATCCCGATCGATCGGCTCCAGGTCGGCGACCGGTTCGTCGTGCGCCCGGGGGAGAAGGTCGCGACCGACGGCGTCGTCGAGGAGGGCAGCTCGGCCATCGACGCGTCCCTCCTCACGGGCGAGCCGGTGCCGGTCGAGGTCGGCCCGGGCGACCACGTCGCGGGCGCGACCGTCAACGCCGGCGGGCACCTGGTCGTGCGCGCCACCCAGGTGGGCTCCGACACGGCCCTGGCGCACATCGCCCGGCTCGTCGCGGACGCGCAGTCCGGCAAGGCCCCGGTGCAGCGGCTGGCCGACCGGGTCTCGGCGATCTTCGTCCCCGTCGTGATCGTGCTCGCCGCCGCCACGCTCGGCTTCTGGCTCGGCGCCGGCGCCAGCGGCTCGATGGCGTTCACCGCCGCGGTCGCCGTGCTCATCATCGCCTGCCCCTGCGCGCTGGGCCTGGCGACGCCCACGGCCCTGCTCGTCGGGACCGGCCGCGGCGCGCAGCTCGGCATCCTCATCAAGGGCCCCGAGGTCCTCGAGTCGACGCGACGGATCGACACCGTCGTCCTGGACAAGACCGGCACCGTCACCACCGGCGACATGACGCTCGTGGAGGTCGTCGCGACCCCCGGCACCGACGTCGAGGACCTGCTCCGCCTGGTCGGCGCGATCGAGCACGCCTCCGAGCACCCCATCGCCGAGGCGATCGCGGACGGTGCGCGGGAGCGGCTCGGCGTGGCGACGCTCCCGCCGGTCGAGAGCTTCGAGAACCACCAGGGGCGGGGCGTCACCGGCGTGGCCCGGGGCCACGCGGTGCTGGCCGGCACCACCGCGCTGCTGGCCGACTGGGCCGTGCACCCGGACGACGACCTGCTCGCCGCCAAGGCGGAGCACGAGTCGCTCGGCCGCACCGTCGTGCTGGCCGCGTGGGACGGCTCGGCGCGTGGCCTGTTCGTGGTCGCCGACACGCCCAAGGCGTCCAGCGCCGAGGCGATCACCCAGCTGCGAGCGCTCGGCCTGACGCCCGTGCTGCTCACCGGGGACAACCGACTCGCCGCGCAGGCCGTCGCGGCGCAGGTCGGCATCGACGCGGTCGTCGCCGAGGTGCTGCCCGCCGGCAAGGTCGACCAGGTCCGCCGCCTCCAGTCCGAGGGGCACGTCGTGGCCATGGTGGGCGACGGCGTCAACGATGCGGCGGCGCTCGCCGCGGCGGACCTCGGCATCGCGATGGGCACCGGGACCGACGCCGCCATCGAGGCGAGCGACCTGACGCTGGTCCGCGGCGACCTGCGCACGGTCGGCTCCGCGATCCGGCTGTCCCGACGCACGCTCGGCACGATCAAGGGCAACCTCTTCTGGGCCTTCGCCTACAACGTGGCGGCGCTCCCGCTCGCCGCCGCCGGCCTGCTGAACCCGATGATCGCGGGCGCCGCCATGGCGCTGTCGAGCGTGTTCGTGGTGACCAACAGCCTGCGCCTGCGCCGGTTCCGGGGGTAGCGCGCGGTAGACAGCGTCCATGCGCCTGTCGATCTGGCCCCTGTCGTCCCAGCCGTGGAGCGAGGTGATCGACACCGTCACGCACGCGGACCGCACCGGCTGGGACGGCGTGTACGTCGCGGACCACTTCATGGGCGACGGCAGCACGTTCGGGCCCGAGGACCAGCCGACCTTCGAGGCGACCGCCGCGATGGCGGCGCTCGGTGCGGTGACGTCCCGGCTGCGCGTCGGGTCGCTCGTGCTCTCGGTGACGTTCCGGCACCCGGCCGTCCTGGCGAACTGGGCGGCGACCCTGGATGTGGTGACCGGCGGCCGCGTGGTCCTGGGACTGGGGACCGGCTGGCAGCGCAACGAGCACGAGCAGTACGGCATCGAGCTGCCGCCGCCGGGCGAACGCCTGGACCGGCTCGACGAGGCGTGCCGGATGCTCACCTCGCTCTGGAGCCAGGAGCGGACGACGCTGCACGGCCGCCACCACCGGCTCCAGGACGCGCTCTGCGAGCCGAAGCCGGTCCAACGACCGCTGCCGCTGCTCGTCGGCGGCAAGGGGGACCGGATGCTCGGCGTGGTCGCGCGGCATGCGCAGGAGTGGAACATGTGGGGGATGCCCGACCTGCTCGCCGAGCGGTCCCGGGTGCTGGCGGCGCACTGCGAGCGCATCGGCCGCGACCCGGCGACGATCCGTCGCTCGACCCAGGCGATGACCCTGCTCACCGACGACCCCGCCGAGGCACGCCGCTTCGTCGAGGAGCACAGCCCCCGCGCCGCGTTCGCCGGTACGGCCGAGCAGTTCACGGACCTGGTCGGCCGCTGGGCCGAGGTCGGGATCGACGAGGTCGTGGTGCCGGACGTCGCCCTGGCGCGGGGCGCACGACGGCTCGAGCAGCTCGACGAGCTGCGGGCGGCGGTCCCGGTCTGAGCTCCTCCGGACGGGGGTTCGCTCCCTGGATCCGATGGGTTGCGGTGCGACGTCGATAGCGTGACCGGATGATGAGCACTCCGGACGCCGGGTCGGACCCGACCGCTGCCGATCCGAGCACCGCCCCGGCCACATCCGCTGCCGCTGCGGTGCCCGTGCCCGAGGCGGTGGCCACGACCACCGACCCGCACGCCACCCGCAAGCGCGTCATCGCAGCGGTCGTCACGATCGTCGTGCTGGTCATCGTCTTCGCCGGCATCCTGCCGAAGTTCGGCAACTACAGCGAGGCCTGGGACGCCATCAAGGACATGTCGGCCGCTCAGCTCGGGGTGCTGGTCGCGTCGGTGGTCTTCAGCATCGTGGTGTACGTGTTCCCGTTCCAGGCGGCGCTGCCCGGACTGCACTACGGCCCGGCGTTCATGGTGCGCCAGACCTCGTTCACCATCTCCAACGCCGTGCCGGCCGGCGGTGCGATCGGCCTCGGCGTCCAGTACGGCATGCTCGCCCAGGCCGGCTTCAGCGGGGCGTCCGCCAGCGCGGCGATCGGCATCACCAGCGTCTTCAACCTGATGGTCACGCTCGCCCTGCCCGTGCTCGGCGTGCTCGCGCTGCTCCTCGTGGAGACGCCGAAGGCGTCCGAGATCCTCGGAGCGCTCGGCGGCCTGGCCGCCGTGGTCGTCATGGTCGGCGTGTTCGCCGCGATCCTGCGCAGCGAGAACACCGCCCGCCGGCTGGGCGACTGGGCCGAGCGCGTCATCGGCAAGGTGATGACCCGCTTCCACCGCCAGGCACCGGGCGGCATCACGGCGCAGATCCTCGCGTTCCGCGAATCGACCGTGGACGTCGTCAGTGCGCGGTGGGCGGCGCTGACCGGCTCGAACTTCCTCCAGCAGTTCGCCCAGTTCGGCGTGCTCCTCGTCGCGCTGCGCATCACCGAGACCGGCGAGGCGACCAAGGTCCCCGTCGCAGCGGCCTTCGCCGCCTTCGCCCTGGCCCGACTCGCCGGCTTCATCCCGCTGACCCCCGGCGGCCTCGGCACGGTCGACGCCGGCCTGACCGGCCTGCTCGTCACCTTCGGCGCGACCAAGACCGACGCACTCGCCGCCACGCTCCTGTGGCGTGCCGCCAGCTGGGTGCCGCAGGTGCTGATCGGCGTCGTCACGCTGATCATCTGGCGGGCGCGCAGCAAGAAGATCAAGGAAGCCGCCGTCGAACGACGGGCCGCCACCGCCTGACGCGGACGAGGGGGGGCCCGCGGGG
>JAFAFZ010000357.1 GCA_023423215.1 Actinomycetes bacterium | reverse complement strand
CGTCGAGTCACCGCCGCTGGCCAAGCTGCGTCGCGTGTCGCCGGCGCCGCTCATGCGCGTCGGCCTGCTGACCCTCATCGCGTTCGCCCTCATCACCACGCTCGGCGGCATCAGCCTGTCCGAGCTGCGCAGCGAGCTCGGCGGCGCGACCTGGGGCTGGGTGATCGCCGCCGTCGTCGTCGGCCAGCTGCCCTTCTTCACCCAGGCGATCGCGGCCCGGGGTGCCTGCCCCCGGCCGATCGCCTACGGCCCGTTGACGGTGCTGCAGTTCGCGATCGGGTTCATCAACCTGGCGATCCCGTCGAGCGCGGCGCGCATCGCGCTCGACGTGCGCTTCTTCCAGCGCCAGGGCGTGCCGGCGACGGCTGCGGTCTCGATCGCGGCGATCGACGGGTTCAGCGGCTTCCTGGTCCAGATCGCCCTGCTCGTCGCGACCCTGGTGTTCGGCCTCGGCCAGGTCGACCTGACGTTCTCGCCTCCCTCGTCCTCCGGCGACGGCATCGACCTGTCGTGGATCGTGTTCGCGGGGCTGGCGCTCGTCGTCGTGGCGGTCGTGGTGGCGACCTGCGTCGGGAAGGTGCGCCGACGCATCGTCGCCCGGGTCGGTCCGCTGCTCGGTCAGGTCCGCGACACGGTGCGGTCGCTGCGGTCCCCGATGAAGCTGCTGCAGCTCTTCGGCGGCTCGCTGGCCAACCAGTTCCTGTTCGCGCTGACCCTCGGCGCCTGCCTGCACGCGTTCGGCGGCCGGCTCGACCTGGCCACGCTGCTGGTCGTCTACGTCGGCGCCGCGCTGTTCGGCGGCATGATGCCGGTACCCGGCGGCATCGGGGTGATGGAGGCGGCGCTCATCGCGCTGATGACCGCGGGTGGCGTCACCACGACCGTCGCCACCGCCGCGGCGATCCTGTTCCGGCTGGTCACCTTTTACCTGCCGCCGGTGTGGGGCTGGGTCGCCTTCAACTGGCTCCAGCGCCACGAGTACCTCTGACGCCGAGCGCGCGCCGCGTCAGCCGGAGAGGTGGTGGAGCAGCCGCTCGACCGCCACGATGCCCAGGTAGCGCCCTGCGTTGTCGGTGACCATCGCCGGGGTCGCCGTGTCGACCGGCGTGCGGGTGGCCAGCCGGCGGGCCAGGTCCCCGGGCGTCGTGTGCACGTTGACGCGCAGCGCGGCGACCGTCGTGCCGGCGAGCAGGCTGTCCGGGGTGAGCACCCCGACGGGGCGGCCGTCCAGGTCGAGCGCGACGGCGACACGACCCGATCCGAGCGAGATCAGGTCCCGCCCGGCGGTCGTGATGCGGTCGGCCGGCACGGTGGGCGCCGGCACGACCAGGCCGAACAGCCCCGTTCCGCGCCGGGTCGTGCCGAGCTGGCGCAACGCCCGGAGTGCGTCGGGGTCGATGGTCGTCCACGGCCCGGCGGGACGTGCATAGAAGTAGCCCTGCGCCAGCGGCACGCCGAGGTGCTCGAGCCGGCGTGCCTCGCTGATGGTCTCGACGCCCTCGGCGAGGAGCCAGGCGTCGACGCGGTTCGCGAACAGACCGAGCATCTCGACCATGGCGGTCTTGGCCTCGTCGCGATCGACGTCCTCGACCAGCGAGCGGTCCAGCTTCAGGATCGAGGGACGCAGCAGCAGGATCTGCTGGAGCCCGGCGTGGCCCGCGCCCGCATCGTCGACCGCGATGAGCGCGCCGGCGCCCCGGAAGCGGTCGAGTGCTGCGGCGAAGGCCTCGGGGTCCTCGATCGGCCGGTGCTCGGTCACCTCGATCGCGATGCCCTCCAGGTTGCCCTGCTCGCGCAGCACGAGCTGCAGCTCCGGGTCGAGCACGGACTCCGGCTCGACGTTCACGGTCAGGAAGTTGTTCGGGGGCAGGTCGGCGCGGTGCGACAGGGCGGCGCGCAGGCAGGCGGCGTCGAGCCGGGCGACGATCCCGCGCGCTGCCGCCGCGGCGAACCAGGAGTCGGGTCCGACCGGCGCGCCCTGGAACCGGGTGAGGGCCTCGTAGCCCGCCACGACGCGACGGCGCACGTCCACGATCGGCTGGAACACCGGCGTGACGCCGACGCCGTCCAGGGCGCGGCCCAGCAGTGCATCCCACTGCGGATCGGCCGGGTCCCGCAGCGCTGCCGCGGCGCCGGCCGTCTGCACGACGTCGTGCAGATCAGGCAACGCTCACGATGCGCGCACGCACCTGACCGACGAGCTCGTCGGGGATCTCGACCATGCCGTGGTCGTCCATCGCGTGGCGTGCCACCTGCTGCAGGAGCTCGTCCTCGCTGTCGCTGACCCACCGGGCGTCGCAGCCGGGCACCACGTCTCCACACGCGAACTGCTTCATCTTCCGTCTCCTGCCGATCGATCTGCGGACCGTCGGCGATCCCGACGTCGAAAGGTCTTCGGTGCGGCACGGGTGCCAGTTGAGGAAACGGGCCCGACGACCCAGCTCCACGGGCCGAGGATCACCCCCAGGGGTGCGCGAACCGGTCCGAACGGCCGATCCGAGGTCTCAGCGGTCCTTGGCCGCGGCGAGCGCCGCCCGGTACGCGGCGATCGCCTCGGCATGGTCCACCATCGGTGCCGGGTAGCCGGTCCGCTCGCGCGTCTCGGGGCTCGGCTCGTGGATCTCGGGTGCCGGCACGTCGCGCAGCGCCGGCAGGTACCGCCGGAGGTACTCGCCGTCGGGGTCGAAGCGGCGGGACTGCACGGTCGGGTTGAAGATGCGGTTCGGGTTCGTGTCGGTGCCCGTGCCGGCGGTCCACTGCCAGTTCATCTGGTTGTTCGCCACGTCGCCGTCGACGAGCAGCTCCATGAAGTGCGCGGCGCCGATGCGCCAGTCCAGGTACAGGTCCTTGGTGAGGAACGACGCCACCACCATGCGCGCCCGGTTGTGCATGAACCCCTCGTGGCGCAGCTGGGCCATCGCGGCGTCGACGATCGGGTACCCCGTCCGTCCCTCCCGCCAGGCGGCCGCGTCCTCGTCATCGTGGCGCCAGCGATCGCCGCGGTCGCGTACGTCGCGGTGCGCGGTCTCGGGTCGGGCGGCGAGCACCTGGTGGTAGAAGTCCCGCCAGCACAGCTGGCGCACGAACGCTGCGCCGCCGGGCCGGTCACGCAGCCGGGTGGCGACCTCGAGCGGCGACAGGCAGCCCAGGTGGAGGTACGCCGAGATGCGCGAGGTGCGGTCGCCCGCCAGGTCGTCGTGGTGCTCGTCGTAGTGCTCCAGGTCGTCGGCGGCCCAGGCGCGCAGGCGGGCGAGCCCCTCGGTCTCGCCGCCCGGGACGACCTCGGGCGAGGGCTCGCTGTCCACCAGGTCGGACAGCGCGGGCAGCGCGCCGGTCGAGATCCCCGGCGGGAGCGGCACGGCCGTGGGCGCACGGTGGATCGGCCGCCACGGCGCCGCTCTCCAGGACTTCGAGTAGGGGGTGAAGACCTTCCACCAGTCGCTGCCCGAGGACGGCGCGGTGGCGCCCGGCGGCAGCACGGTGATGCCGGGGTGCGTGTGCAGCGAGGCACCGAGGTCCGCGAGCGCCTCGGCCAGGGACGCCGTGCGGGTACGAGCCAGGCCGCTCACGTCCTCGGAGAGGTGGACCTGGTCGGCGCCGACCTGCTCGGCGACCTCGACGACGGTGGTGACCCAGTCCCCGCGACGTACCACGAGGTCTCCGCCCAGGTCCTGGAGCGAGCTGCGCAGATCCCGCAGGCTCTCGAGCAGGAACCGCACCCGGTTGGGGCTGCGGTGGCCGCCCGAGAGCACTGCGTCGTCCAGCACGAACAGCGGAACGACCCGGTCCGAGTCGTGGAGCGCGTGGAACAGCGCGGGGTGGTCCCGGAGGCGCAGGTCGCGTGTGAAGACGACGAGCGCCGTCCGGGGGTCACTCACCGCGATAGGTCCCGAAGCTCCACACGTTGCCCTCCGGGTCGCGCACGCTGAAGCCGAGCGAGCCGTAGTCCTCTTCGCGCAGCTCGCGGACGAGCTCGGCACCGGCTGCGTGGGCTCGGGCGTGCACGGCCCGGGGGTCGTCGGTGACGACGTAGACGGACGCGCACGAGGTGGGCATCTGCGAGAACTCGCTGTCGGCTCGTCCGGCCGTGCCGAGCATGACGCCGCCGCCCTCGGGCCAGCGAAGCTCGGCGTGCACGACGACCGACTCGTCCGAGTCGTCCGCGTACGCCGCGCGCTCCTCGAAGCCGAGGACGTCGACGAGGAAGCGGATGGCCGCGCGTGCGTCGACGTAGTTCAGGCAGGGCCAGACGGTGCGGGGCGGGGGAGCGCCGGCGTCGCGCTCGGCGGTGTCGTCGGTGGTGGGCTCGGTGGTGGTCTGATCGCTCATGCGGTCATCCTGCGACCGCGAGCGGCGCGTCGTCTTGAACGGATGGGAACTCCTCGGCGGCCAACCACGCCGTCGGGGTCGCACCCGCCAGGCGGACCCACTCGCGGGTCAGGTGCGCCTGGTCCGCGTACCCGCTGACGTGGGCGACCTCGGCCAGGGTGGGTCGTCGCCCACCCGCTCCGGATGCACCGAGCAGCCGTCGTGCGCGGTCGAAGCGCACCACCCGCACCATGGTGCTCGGCGTCACGCCGAACTCGGCTCGGAACTGGGCACCGAGGTGGCGTCGGCTCCACCCGAGCTCGTCCGCCAGGTCGCCGACGCCCGTCGCGCCCGCGCACAGCTGGGCCCAGACCCAGCGCAGCTCGGGGCGGGTCGTGGCCCGGGCGTCCAGC
>JAFAFZ010000377.1 GCA_023423215.1 Actinomycetes bacterium | reverse complement strand
CCTGGGCCGCGTGCAGGGCCGCGGCGCCGAGCGCGTCGTCGGCCTCGACCTCGACCATCGGCCACACGGTGACGCCCATCGAGCGGACGGCGTCCTCGACCCACGGGAACTGGGCGAAGAGCACCGGGTCGACGCCCTCGCCCGTCTTGTAGCCCTCCCACAGGTCGTTGCGGAACGACGGGATGATGTGGTCGGTCGCGACGCCCAGGTGGGTCGCGCCGTCCTCGAGCATGCCGACCAGGGAGCGCACCACCCCGCGCACGGCGCCGACCTCGTCGCCGTGGGAGTTCACGTGACCACCACCCGGTGAGTAGAAGTACCGGAAGAGCTCGTAGGTGCCGTCGACCAGGTGGACCTGCATGGGTCCGAGCCTGTCACAGCCGCGTCACGCAGCGCGTCGGGCCCGGTCCAGCGTCCGACCGACCAGGTGCAGGCCCTCCAGGCCGGGCACCCGTTCGATCGCCGCATCGATCTGCGCGGCCTGGGCGGGCTCGTGGTCGAGGAGCCCGAGGAACAGCCGATCGGCGTCCGCCTGCGAGCGCAGGCCGACCCCGACGGGGCTCCAGAGGTGCCGAAGGGCGGCGCGCACGAGCCGTTGGGCCCGGCGGTTGCCGTCGAGGCGCTCGACCGCCATCGATCGGTAGAAGGCGTAGTGCAGCGACTCCTGCGTCACGAGGTCGCGCAGGATCTGGCGCAGGAGCGGGTTCTCGGAGTCGCGCCGGATCATCCGGTAGAAGCGCAGCGTCGTCAGCTCGTTGACCGCGCCCCACATCATGTGGACGCCGAAGAAGTCGTCGCCGAGCAGCCGGTGGGCGACCTGGTTCACGCGTCGCCCGCGCTGCGCTGCTCGGCGCTGCTGCTCGGTCCGGTGCAGCTTCGGGACCTGGACGCCCGACTCGGCGAGGAACCGCGCCAGCAGCTCGCCGTGCACGATCTCCTGCGCCAGCCAGACGCGCAGGAAGTCGTGCACGACGGGATCGTCGCTGATGTCGAGGCTGTCGAAGGTGCCCTCGGTCGCCCACTCGACCTGGGCGGCGTAGGTCAGGCGGAACACCTCGTCCTCGGTCGGCGCGACGGACGAGGCGATCGACCAGTCGTAGGAGCCGGGGTCGAGCGGCGCGCCCATCTGAGCGATCAGCTCACGTGGGCCGGCTGATCGAGGTGCGTCGGACGGGACGTGGGACCGAACCAGCCCGGGTCGCTCGAGTGTGTGCATGCAACCGGTTCGGGGCGGCGCGGGCCGCGGATGGGTGCCGTGCCGATCGGCACCGGGTGCCAGAGTGACGCATGCGCATCGCCACGACCGTGCCGACCCAGGACCCCCGGTCCGCCGGTGAGCTGTTCGCCGAGCTCGAGTCGATCGGGTACGACACCGGGTTCTCGTTCGAGTCGCGCCACGACCCGTTCCTGCCCCTCGCGCTGGCGTCCACGACCACCGAGCAGCTGCGCCTGGGCACCGCCGTCGCGATCGGGTTCGCGCGCAACCCGATGGTGCTCGCCAACATCGGCCACGACCTGGCACGCATCACCGAGGGCCGCTTCGTGCTCGGCCTGGGCTCGCAGGTGCGCCCGCACATCGAACGCCGCTTCAGCGAGACGTGGTCCCGACCGGCTGCGCGGATGCGCGAGCTGGTGCTGGCGATCCGGGCGATCTGGGACTGCTGGGACGGCCGGGCACCGCTGGAGTTCCGTGGCGAGTTCTACCGCCACACGATCATGGCGCCCGCCTTCGACCCGGGTCCGCACCCCCACGGCGCGCCCCCGATCTTCCTGGGCGGCTTCGGCCCCCGCATGATCGGCGTCGCGGGCGAGGTCGCCGACGGGCTGATAGTGCACCCGTTCAACACCCGCCGCTCGATCGAACGGATCGTGCAGCCCGCGCTCGCCGAGGGCGCGGCGCGCGCCGGGCGCGACGCCGGCGACGTCGAGCTCGTCTGGGTGACGATGGTCGTGACCTGGTCCACCGACGAGGAGCGGGACCGTGCGCTGCGCTCGGCGAAGGACCAGCTCGCGTTCTACGGATCGACCCCGGCGTACGCCCCGGTGCTCGAGCTGCACGGCTTCGGCGAGCTGCACGCCGAGCTGAACCGGCGCTCGAAGGAGGGCCGGTGGGACGAGATGGCGGCCCTCGTCCCGGACGAGCTCGTCGAGCAGGTCGCCGTGGTCGGCGAGCGCGGCACCATCGCGGCGCAGGTGCGGGCCCGCTGCGAGGGCGTGACCGACAGCGTCAGCCTGGTGAACAACCGCAACCCGGACCCGGCGAACTTCGCCGACGTGGTCGGGGACCTGCGCCGGCTGACCGGCTGAGCCGCCGCGGCGGACGACGGCGTCGACCGCTCAGCGCTCGACGGGTGCGACCGGCTCGACCGGCTCGTTCCCGACGACCGGCGAGTCGTCGACCGTGCCCGCCCGCCGGCGCAGCAGCACCGTCGAGATGGACAGGAGCAGCACCACCACGCCCAGCACCGAGATCTCGACCATGGCATCGCGGAAGACGGGGAAGCGGGCACCTTCGGGGTGCTCGGCGCCGCCGACCAGCACGATCTCCTTGATGCAGGCGATGATGCCGACCAGCAGGAACGGTTCGGCGACGAGCCGGCGCTGGCGGATCGTGGAGCGCACCGCACCGAGGAGCTCGACGAAGACGAACACCAGGAGCAGCACGCTGAGCATCTGCGTGCTGGCCCACATCACGCCGACGTCGAGGTCGTCGAAGAAGGAGGCGACGCTCTCGACCAGGAGGGCGAGCGCGCCCATCACCAGCACTGCCGAGACGACCGCGTAGATCGCCATCTCGACGTACATGATCACCTGGTCGCCGAGGACCGCGATGCGGCGGCTGGGCTCGTCCTCGATGCTCACGTCCGCTCCGACTGTCGGGATCCCCGTGTGGGGGATGACGTGCCGTCAGCGTACCGGCGCCCGTGCAGGACCCGGCCGATCCGCATCGCCCGTTTGGCGTCGGGGACGGCCGGGCACGAGGAGGAGGCAACCACACCCCCGGACGAGGAGTACACCCGATGCCGAACACCGACGACCTCAAGGGACGAGCCAAGGAAGCCGCGGGCGACCTGACCAACGACCAGGACCTCAAGAACGAGGGCAAGGCGGATCGTGCCGCAGGTGCGGTGAAGGACAAGGTCGGCGACGCCAAGGAGAAGGTGGAGGACGCCGTCGACGCAGTGAAGGACAAGCTCCACCGCAACTGATCTTCCCCTCCCTCGGGGAATCGAGCCGGTTCCCTCCGGCTCTGGCACTGCCCGCCCGGCGACGCCCGCACCGCGTCCGGCGGGCAGTGCCGCGTCCGGGGTCAGGTCGGCTCCGCCGAGCCGTACTGGCGGCGCTGAGGGCCCTCGCCGCGACCCGCCGGGTCAGCTGCCGTCGGCGTCGAGCTGCGCCAGCAGCCGCTTCGGTGCCACCGCCCGATAGGCGTCCTGCACCACCGCCCGCACCTCGTCCCAGTCCACGTCGACGTCGAGGCGCAGACCGAGCCAGCCCCGGTGCCCCACGTAGGGCGGTACGAAGAAGCGGCGGTCGTCCTCCTCGAGCACCAGGTCCTGGACGCCCGGCGGCGCTGCGCACCAGATCGCCAGGCGCCCGTCGCCGTGGTGGTCGTCGTGGAACATGACGAAGCTGCGCTTGTCGCGGATGAAGAAGGTCGGGGCGCCGTGGCTCAGCCGCTCCGTCGCTTCGGGCAGGCCGAGGGCTGCGTCGCGCACCTGCTCCAGCGCCTCGCGCACGACCTTCGGTGGGAACGGGGCGCCATCGGTCATCGGCAGAGTCTTCCAGGGTCGAACCCCACGGACACGCGCCTCGGGGA
>JAFAFZ010000345.1 GCA_023423215.1 Actinomycetes bacterium | reverse complement strand
ACGAAGGTGTGGCAGGTGAAGTCGTGCAGCTGCCAGCGGTCCGCGCGGAAGGGACGGTGGAACCAGATGGTGTGGTCCAGGCTCGCGGTGAACAGCACCTTGTGCAGCACCTCGTCGGGCTCGCGGCGCACCGGGTGCGCACGCACGACGGCGTCGGTCGGCAGGTCGTCGGACAGGTAGGCGAGTCCGCCCGCGTGCAGCGGGCCGGTGTCGGGCAGCTCCTGGGAGACCCGCAGCCACGCCGCCGCACGACCGGAGCCGTCGCGGCCGGTCGCCGTGATCGCGTCCGAGGGCACGAACGCACGCTCGAACACCGGGCTCCACGAGTCCTGCTCGAGCTGCTCGGGCAGCGGCACGTCCGGCGGGATCGACACGGTCTCGACGTCCGCCGACTCCTCGAGCCGCTGGAAGCTCGCCTCGAGGTTGAGGATCGCGCCGACCGGCTGGCGGGCCACGACGCGGCGGGTCGCGAAGGAGCGGCCGTTGCGGATGCGGTCGACCTCGTAGCGCACCGGCTCGTTGTGGTCGCCGCGACGAATGAAGTACGCACGCAGCGAGTGCACGTGCAGCTCCTCGTCCTCGACGGTGCGCGTCGCCGCGCTCAGCGCCTGCGCGACGATCTGCCCGCCGTAGAGACCGCCCCAGGGGTAGTGGGGACCGATGCCGACGAAGGTGTCGGGACCGTGGTCGGCCAGGTCGAGGATCGTGCGAAGGTCCACAGGTGCTCCGTGTCGGGGCCGCCGCAGCAGGTGCGCGGCGGGCCGGTGTCGAGGGGTCCAGGGGCATCTTTGCAGCCCGTCGCGACGGCTGTCGCCGTCTCCGGGTCAGCCAGCCGTCGGGCCGGCTCAACGGCGCGCCGCGAGCGCCTCCCAGGCTTCGGTCAGCACGGTCCGGAGCACCCGTTCGATGAGCGCGAACTCCTCCTCACCGGCGATCAGCGGCGGCGAGAGCACGATGAGCGGCTCGGCGCGGTCGTCGGTGCGGCACATCAACCCCTCCTCGAACAGGCGGTGCGAGATCAGCCCCTTCAGCAGCCACTCGGACTCCTCGGGGGTGAACGTCTCGAGCGTGCCGGGGTCGCGCACCAGCTCGACCACCTGGAGGTAGCCGGCGCCACGCACGTCACCCACGATCGGCAGGTCCTCGAGGCGTCGCAGGTGCGCCGTCAGGTCCTCCTCGTGGTCCAGCACGTGGCCGAGCAGGCCCTCGCGCTCGATGACGTCCATGTTCGCCATGGCGACCGCGGTCGACACCGGGTGGCCGGCGAAGGTCAGGCCGTGCAGGAACATGTCCTGCTCGCCGAGGAACGGCTCGGCGAGCCGCTCGCTGACGAGCACGCCGCCCAACGGCGAGTAGCCGGAGGTGACGCCCTTCGCGAAGGTCAGCAGGTCCGGCTGGTAGCCGTAGCGTTCGGAGCCGAACCAGTGCCCGAGCCGGCCGAACGCGCAGATCACCTCGTCCGAGATCAGCAGGACCTCGTGCTCGTCGCAGATCTCGCGCACGCGCTCGAAGTAGCCGGGCGGCGGCACCAGCGCGCCGCCCGTGTTCTGCACCGGCTCCAGGATCACCGCCGCGACCGTCTCGGGCCCCTCCATGGTCAGGCGGAGCGCGATGTCGTCCGCGCAGCGGCGGCCGAACGCCTCGAGGTCGTCGGCGTCCGGCGCGCGGAACCGGTTCGTGTTGCGCACCTTGACCGCGCCCGGCACGAGCGGTTCGAACACCGACTTGATCGCCGGCAGCCCGGTGATGGACAGCGCCCCCATCGTCGAGCCGTGGTACGAGAGGTGCCGCGAGATGATCTTCTTCTTCGACGGGCGTCCGACCTGCGCCCAGTACTGGCGGGCGAGCTTCCACGCCGACTCGACCGACTCGCTCCCGCCCGAGGTGAAGAACACGCGGTGCAGGTCGCCGGGCGCCAACCCCGCCAGCCGCTCGGCCAGCGCGAGCGACGGCTCGGTGCCGTAGGACCAGATCGGGAAGTAGGCGAGCTGCCGCGCCTGCGCGGCGGCGGCTTCGGCCAGCTCCTCGCGTCCGTGGCCGACCTGCACGGTGAACAGCCCCGACAGGCCGTCCAGGTAGCGACGCCCCTCGCGGTCGTGGACGTAGCAGCCCTCGCCGCGCACCATCACCGGCAGGCGCTGCTCGTCGAGCGGTGACAGCTGGCTGAAGTGACCCCACAGGTTCGACATCTCGGCTCCGGGACGGTTCGGCGGACGCCCGACGCTACGTCCCTGGCCGCGGCGCGGACACGCGAGACTCGCGCCCATGAGCCAGGTCGATCTTCAACTGCTGGAGCAGGCGGTGGGCTGGGCCCGCGCCGCGGGTGAGCTGACGCTGGGGTGGTTCAACCACCCCGAGCTCTCGATCGACGCCAAGGGCGACGGCACGCCGGTGACCCAGGCGGACCGTGCCGCCGAGCGCCTGCTGCGCGAGATGATCTCGGCCGCCTACCCCGACGACGGCATCCAGGGCGAGGAGGAGGCCGAGCTCGTCGGCACCTCCGGACGTCGCTGGGTGATCGACCCGATCGACGGCACCAAGGCGTTCACCCACGGGGTGGGCACGTTCTCGAACCTGCTGTACCTCGAGGACGCCGAGGGTCCTGCGATCGGCATCATCAACCTGCCCGCCCTCGGCGAGACGGTCTACGCCGGCCGTGGCCTGGGGTGCT
Organism: Actinomycetes bacterium; assembly: GCA_023423215.1. GTDB lineage: Bacteria > Actinomycetota > Acidimicrobiia > Acidimicrobiales > Microtrichaceae > JAFAFZ01. The sequence continues at coordinate 2,716 of JAFAFZ010000345.1, read as the reverse complement.
TCCTGGACGGTCGGCCCTGCCGCGTGTCCGAGGTCGACGAGCTGGACGGCGCGCACCTGGCGTGCACCGGCTTCCACGGCTGGACGACGCCGATGTTCGAGCGGGTCCAGTCGGCGGGGCTCGAGCTGCGCACCTGGGGCGATGCGTACGGCTACGCGCTGGTGGCCAGCGGTCGCGTCGACGCGATGTTCGACCCGGTGCTCGCCTGGTGGGACATCGCGGCGCTCTCGGTGGTCGTTCCCGAGGCGGGCGGTCGGCTCACGCTGCGCGACGGCAGCGCCGAGCTCGTGGCCGACGAGCTCGACCTGTACTCGGCGATCGCGTCGAACGGCCGCCTGCACGACCGGGTGGTCGAGCTGCTCGCGCCCTGAGCGGGCGACCCTCCGACCCGGGCCCCGCTCGGCATCGCCCGCCGGCTCAGTGCACGTGGCCGTCGTGGCGGTCCGCGGGACCGCCGTGGTGGTGGGGGTCGTCCAGCACGGTGACGCCGTCGACGCCGATCACACGCCCCCGGTAGGCCGTCAGCAGGTGCCGTTCGGTCAGCACCTCGCTCGGCGGTCCGACGGCCACCACACGCCCGGCGAGCAGCACGACGAGGTCGGCGCCCGCGGCCTCGGACATGTCGTGGGTGCTGAACACGACGGTGCGACCCTGCTCGCGCTCGGCGCGCATCACGTCCAGGATGCGCTCGCGCGAGACGACGTCCAGGCCCGTCATCGGCTCGTCCAGGACCAGCAGGTCGGCCTGGCCGGCCAGGCCCTGCGCCACCAGCGCACGCTGTCGTTGACCGCCGGAGAGCTCGAGCAGCTGCCGGTCGACCAGGTCGCCGATGTCGACCCGGGCGATGGCGTCGTCGACCGCCGCGTGGCCCTGCGCACCGAGGCGACCGAGCAAGCCGCTGCGGCCGTAGCGGCCCATGGTGACGACCTCACGCACGGTCAGCGGCAACTGCGCCGGGGTGTCGGTCGACTGGAGCACGTAGGCGACGCGGCCGGGCAGGCTGCCCGGTGGGGCGTCCAGGACCCGGAGCCCGCCGGCCCTCGGCACGAGCAGCCCCGTCAGCGCGTCGAGCAGGCTCGACTTGCCGCTGCCGTTCGGCCCGATGCAGGCGACCACCACGCCCGTGGGCAGCTCGAAGCTCGAGGTGTCCAGGGCGACGTGGTCGCCGTGGGCGAGCACGATCGACTCGGCCCGGATCGAGGTCCGCTGCGACATGAGAACCAGTCTCGCAGACGCCGGGCGGCGTCGGGACGGCTCGGTCGGATCAGCCGGCGGTGACGAGCACCTCGTCCGCGCTGTGACGGGCCGAGATGCGATCGGTGCACTGCGACGCGGACGAGATGGCGTCCGCGTAGCGGGCCCGGCGGCGGGCGACGAGGCCCTCGACCTCGGGCCGCTCCTCGTCGTACTGCGCCTCGATGCCGCCGCGCAGCATCGTGAGGGCCTCGGTGCGCATCTGCGACACGCGGGACTCGGTCACGCCGAGGAAGCGGGCGAGGTCGGCCGAGGTGCGGTCCTCGAGGAAGTACCCGATGACGATGATGCGGTGGCGCTCGGGCAGCAGCTCGACGGCGTCGCGCAGGTAGGCGCGCAGCTCACGGGCCTCGAGCTCCTCGCTGGGCTCGACCGCGCCGCGGTCGGTCAGCACGTCGACGAGGGTCAGCTCCTCGTCGTCGGCGTCGCCGAGCAGCGAGTCGAAGGCGAGGACGACCGAGCGGAACAGCCGGTCGCGCAGGCGGTCGAGCTCGTCGCGGGAGATGCCGAGCTCGTCGGCGGTCTCGCCGACCGAGGGGACGCGCCCCAGGCGGTTGGCCAGGCCCTGCTCGACCTGGTCCAGGCGGCGTGCCAGCGCACGCACCGAGCGGGGTGCCCAGTCGGCGGCGCGCACGGCGTCGATGATGGCGCCGCGGATGCGCTGCGCCGCGAAGCGGTTGAAGGGCACGCCACGGGCCTCGTCGTAGCGCTTGGCGGCCTCGACCAGTCCGAGGGCACCGGCCCGGGCCAGCTCCTCACGTTCGACGTGGCGGGGGAAGTGCACTGCGACCTGGAACACGACGTGGTTCACGAGGGGCAGGTGCTCCTCGATCAGCGCCGTGATCTGCTGCGGGGTCAGCGGCCCCTGCGACAGCGACGGCATCCGGTCGGTCGGACTGCTGCTGGTCGAGGTGCCGGCGGCCACGGTCTCGCCCTCCGTGCCCAGCTCACCTCGCTCCTCCGTGCGGAACTCACCCATGACGAACTCTCCTCCAAGTGCCGGACATCGGCAGGAGGGTCATCGGCGTGCGGGCGCGCTGAACTTGAGCGATTTCTTCGAAAAATCCCCAGCGGACTTCCCAGAGCACCGAGCGTGCGATGCAGGTGGTCAAGATATCACTCTTCGTGAGATCTATCGGCCGATCCGGGCGATTTCTGAACAGTCCGGACCGATTTCTGGCGGTCTCCTCGGTCCGGACCGCCGACGCTCGTGCGGGTCGGTGGGTGGGGACCTGCGGTCAGCTCGGCTCGGAGGCGGCGACCTGCAGGGGCGCCGCCTGGGAGCCCTCGAACACGGCGGCTCGCACGCCGCGACGGGCCAGCTCGACCAGCATCGGGGTGCAGCGGGTGCTGCCGGCCAAGCCGTGTGCGCCGGGCGCCTCACGTCCCGAGGTCACCGAGAGCGCCGCCACGGCGGCCGTCGCCGCGCCGGCGATGGCCGGCCGGTCGAGCACCCCGTAGA
>JAFAFZ010000315.1 GCA_023423215.1 Actinomycetes bacterium | reverse complement strand
GCGCAGCGCCGCCAGGCGCCGCTCACGGCGCGCCGCCGTCAGCCGGGCGGCGGATCCGACCAGCATGAGCGCGGGCACGCTGACCAGCACGACCGCGACGAGCGACATCTCGCGGTAGATCTGCACGTCGAGGTCCTCGGCGACGCCGTCGTAGCCGACGATCGGCGTCACGAACGACGGTTCGCCCGGCAGTCGGGTGCCGTCCGCGTCGAGCTGGGCGGCCACCAGGTCGCCGGCCTGGTCGAGCGGGACGTCGCCGACGCCGAGCTGCTCGGCGGTCGCGCCGACGACGGCGACCAGCTCGTCGGGTCGACCCAGGCCCTCCTCCCCGATCAGGCCCACGACGTCACCGAACCTGTCGCCGAGCTCGTCGGCCGGGTTCGCCGCGATCAGCTCGGCCAGCGCGGGCGACACGACCGCGGTCCCGGGCGCCGGGACCGAGCGCACGCCGGGCGGCACAGGCACGGCCTCGGCGGCAACAGCACCGGGTGGTCCGACCGAGGCCAGGTCGACGCGATCGATCTCCTGCTCCTCGAAGAGCTCGATCGAGCGCCGCTGCCAGCCCGTCGGCGGCTGGTCCCGCTCGACGGCGGCCGGCTCCCGCCAGCTCATGCGCTCCTGGCGATCTCCGAGGCCGGCGTAGGCGGCGACGATCGTGCCGGCGACGAGCGACGCCACGGCCACGCCGATCGCGCACAGCGCGACGGCACCCGCCGCCTGTCGCGGTGCCCGCCGCACCAGCACCGGCAGCAACCGCAGCGTGGCGATCACCGTGCACCTCCGACCTGCACATCGTGCACGCGACCGTCGCGCAGGTGCACGATCCGGTCGCAGGCCGCCGACACCTCCGGGTCGTGCGTGACGACCAGCAGCGCGGCGTGGGCCCGGCGACACGCGTCCGTCAGCACGGCCATCGTGGCGTGGCCGGTGGCCCGGTCGAGCGCCGCGGTCGGCTCGTCGGCGAAGACGACCGACGGTTCGACGACGAGCGCACGGGCGAGCGCGACCCGCTGCAGCTGCCCGCCCGAGAGCTGGCCCGGACGGCGCAGCTCCATGCCCTCGAGGCCCAGCGGTGCGAACCACCGCCCTGCGGCGGCGACGGCCTCGCGCCGGCGTGTGCCGCCGAGCAGCAGCGGCAGCGCGACGTTCTCGACCGCCGGCAGCTCGGGCAGCAGCTGGTCGGACTGGAACACGAACCCGAAGCGCTCCCGACGCAACCGGGACGACGAACGTTCGCCCAGGCGGTCGATGCGGTGACCGTCCAGGTGCACCTCGCCGTCGTCGGGGCGGGTGAAGCCGGCGAGGCAGTGCAGGAGCGTGGACTTGCCGGACCCGCTCGGACCCATGACGGCCGTCGACGACCCGGCCGGCAGCGACAGGCTGACCCCGCCGAGGGCGGTGGTCTCGCCGTAGCGCTTCACCAGCGCCGTGGCGGTCAGGACGCCTCCGCCGTCGGTCGGGTGCGGGCGGGGCGGAGCGGCGGATCGGGTGTGCATGGCTCCATCGTCGGGACCCTGGGCGTCCCCCGCCTCGGCCGCGAGGCTGCCGTCGCCCGGCCGATCGGCTGGTCGCCAGCTCGGCCGATCGGCCGATCCACCGCCAGGGAGGGCCTCCTACCATGGCGGGGTGATCACGCACCCGAGCCGCGGCAACGAGGCCGCCTTCGCACCGACCTTCGTCGACCGACAGCTCGAGCGGCTCCAGCGGGCCGCACCCGAGCTCACCCGCCTCTCCGACGGCATCGTCGTGCTGTTCACCGCCATGCTGGCGATGCTCGACCTGCTCACCGCGGTCAGCTGGTCGTCGGGCGACTGGCTGCTGGGTCTGCTCCCCGCCCCGCTCGCGACCGTCGCGATCGGCGGCCTGGCGATCATCGCCGTCGCCGTCCGTCGTTCCCGCCTGCCGCTGGCCATGGTCACGCTGGCGCTCGTCAGCCTGGGCGTCACCTCCGGCGCCTGGTTGGTCGGCGTGACGATGGCCCCGTCGTTCGCCGCGCTGTTCGCGTTCGCCCTGCTCGCCGCCAGGGCGCTGCGGGTCGAACCCGGCGGAGCCGCCGTCGTGCTGACGGTGGCCGGGGGCGTCGGCGTCGTGTCCGAGATCGCCCGGGTGGGCCCGAGCAGTTTCCCCACGCTCGTCGTCATCAGCGGCGCCTGCTACGCGGTCGCGGTGTTCGGCGGGTTGTACCTGCGCTGGTCCGACTGGCGCCGGGTCGTCGGCGAGGCGAGCGCCCGCACGGACGAACGACTCGAGATCGCCCGCGAGCTGCACGACCTGGTCGGCCACTACGTCACCGGCATCGTCGTCCAGGCGCAGGCGGCGCAGCACGTGGCCACGGCGCACCCCGAGGTGGCGGTCGAGGCGCTGGCGCGCATCGAGTCCGCCGGCGGCGACGCGATGACCGCCCTTCGCCGCATGGTCGGCGGCCTGCGCGACGACTCGCCGACCGCCCCCGGTGCGGGGTGGGACGACCTCGAGGACCTCGTGGCCGCCGCGGCGGCGGACGGCATGCCGGTGCGCCTCCAGCTCGATCCTGAGGTGCGCAACGCGCCGGCGGACCTGAGCTCCTCGGTGCACCGCATCGTCGCCGAGTCGCTGACGAACGTGCGACGCCACGCGCGTGAGGTGACCCGGGTCCAGGTCGACGTCGAGCGCCGCCTGGACCGGCTGACCGTGCGGGTGCACGACGACGGCCGGGACGGCACGGTGACGCCGCACGACACCTACGGCCTGGTCGGCATGCGCGAGCGTGCGGACGCGCTCGGCGGCGCGCTGTACGCCGGACCCGGTCCGGCGGGCGGCTGGCTGGTCTTCGCCGAGCTGCCGCTCGACGGACCGGCGTGACCGGCTTCGTGCGAGCGATCGTCGCCCCGCGCGTGGCCGCGCGAGCAGCGTGACGGTCCGCGTGCTGGTCGCGGACGACCAGGAGATGGTGCGTGCCGGGTTCCGGCTGATCCTGGACAGCGATCCGGGCATCGAGGTCGTCGCGGAGGCGGCCGACGGCCGTGACGCGATCGCGCTGGCGAAGGAGCTGCGGCCCGACGTCTGCCTGATGGACATCCGCATGCCCCACGTCGACGGGCTCGAGGCGACCCGTGCGCTCGCCGGCCCCGGGGTCGAGGACCCGCTGCGGGTGGTCGTCGTCACGACGTTCGACCTGGACGACTACGTGCACACCGCGCTGCGCAACGGGGCGGCCGGGTTCCTGCTGAAGGACGCCGGGCCGGCGCTGCTCATCGAGGCCGTGCACGCCGCGGCGCGGGGCGACGTGCTCGTCTCGCCGTCGATCACGGTGCGGTTGCTGGCGCACTTCGCCGAGCCCGTCCCCGCCGGTCCCCCGCCGCAGCCGGTCGTGCCGCTGACCGAGCGTGAGGAAGAGGTGCTCCACGCCGCCGCCCGGGGGCGCAGCAACGCCGAGATCGCCGAGGAGCTCTTCATCTCGCTCAGCACGGTCAAGACCCACCTGGCGGCGCTGCAGGACAAGATCGGCGCCCGCAACCGGGTCGAGCTGGCCGCCTGGGCTTGGCAGACCGGCCGCATGGCCTAGCCGCCCCGCCCCGGCGTCCCGTCTGTCCCGTCATCTTCGGGCGTTTCACGACCGAATCGGTCGCGAAACGCCCGAAGATGCGCTCAGCGGGGAGAACGGGTCGCCCTCCCCGCTGACGCCGACGCCGAGCGGCGGCACGGTCACCGGATGGGCATCGACGACAGCATCCGTGAGTACGCGGCGGAGCACCACGGACTGATCGACCGAGGGACGGCTCACCGGCTGGGCCTGAGCGACCGCCAGATCCAGGGACGGGTGCGGGCCGGCACGTGGATCCGTCACTCGCCCAAGGTGTTCTCCCTCGTCGGCGCTGCCGAGACCGACGCTCGACGGCTGCTCGCTGCGACGTGGATGACGGGCGGCGCCGCCTCGCACGCGAGCGCTGGGTGGTGGCTCGGCCTCGTCGACGAGCCCCCGGCGCGCCCGTCGGTCCTCGTCCGCGGCGGCGCACGACACGGCCACTCCGGGGTGACCGTGCACCGCTCGCTCGACCTGCCCCGCACCGACGTGCGCAAGCAGCGGGACCTGCGGTGCACCACACCCGAGCGCACCACGCTGGACCTGTGCGCGGTGCTCGACGACGCCGACGCATGGAGCGCGATCGGGCGGGTGCTCCGCTCGGGTCAGACGACCCCGGAGCGTCTGCTCGCTCGACACGTGGGGTTGTCGCGGCGAGGGCGCCACGGCGCGGCACGAGCACGACGCCTTCTGGTGCGCGTCGATCCGGATCTGGCGAAGCTCGAGAGCGAGCTGGAGCACGCGCTGATGGACCTGATCGTGTCCGCCGGACTGCTGCGGCCGGTCCCGCAGCACCGGATCGAGGTCGGCGGCCATCGGTACCGCATCGACCTGTGCTATCCGGAGCAGCGCATCGCCATCGAGGGTGACGGGTTCGGGGTCCACACCGATGCGGCGACCTTCGAGTCCGACCGCGACCGGCAGAACGAACTCGTGCTGGCCGGCTGGCGCATCCTGCGGTTCACGTGGCGGCAGGTCGTCGACCGACCGGCGTGGGTCGTCGACCAGGTCCGCCGCGCCCTCGCCGGCTGACGTGGGGAACTTCGGGCGATTCTCGACCGATCCGGTCGCGGAACGCCCAGAGCTGCGAGAAACCGCGGCGTGGGGCGCGGCTGCGTCTGCCGAAGTCGCGGCAGCCGGCGGCTCAGGTGGTGAGCTGGGCGACGAGGGAGCGGAGGGCTCGGCCCCGGTGCGAGATCTCGTGCTTCTCTTCGGGGGTCATCTCGGCGAAGGAGCGCCCGAAGCCCTCGGTCGGCAGGAAGATCGGGTCGTACCCGAAGCCGCCGTGGCCCCGGGGCGCATCGGCGATCGTGCCCTCGACGGTGCCCTCGGCGACCAGCTCGGACCCGTCGGGACGCTGCAGCACGATGACGCAGCGGAACCGTGCGGTGCGCTGCTCGGGCTCGAGGGCGCCGTGCCGGGCGAGCTCGTCGAGCAGCAGCGCCACGTTGTCGGCGTCGCTCGCCCCCGCGCCGGCG
>JAFAFZ010000197.1 GCA_023423215.1 Actinomycetes bacterium | reverse complement strand
CCCGCATGGAGCACCTCGACCTGGAGATCGCGACCGAGTTCCTGCTCATCGCGTCGACGCTGGTCGAGCTGAAGACCAAGCGGCTCCTGCCGGGCGACGACGACGTCGACCTGGACGACGACCTCTCCCTCTGGGAGGAGCGGGACCTGCTGCTGGCCCGCCTGCTCGAGTGCAAGACGTTCAAGGACGCGGCGCTGGTGCTGGAGTCGCACCACCAGGCCGCTGCCCGCAGCATCGCCCGCACCGTGGGCCCGGACGAGCGCTTCTTCGACCTGACCCCGGACCTGCTCGAGGGCGTGTCGCCCCAGCGCCTGCACGCTGCCTTCCTCAAGGCGATGGAGCCCAAGCCGCAGGCCCGCAGCGACCTGTTCCACGTCCCCCCGATCCGCGCCAGCGTGATCGACGCCGTGGCGGACCTCTGCCACGAGCTGCCCCGGCGGCGCCGCGTGTCGTTCCGTGACCTGACCGCCTCGCTGGCCGAGCGCCTCGAGGTCGTGGTGCACTTCCTGGCGGTGCTCGAGCTGTTCAAGCAGGGCCTGGTGGACCTGCGCCAGCCGGTCACCTTCGGCGACATCGAGATCGTCTGGCAGGGTGGTGACCTCAGCGGCGAGGCGGCGCTGGCGACCGTCGACGCCTACGACGGCTGAGCCCGTTCCCGCGGTTGCCGACGTCGTCACCGCGGGCTGTACTGGCCCTGACGAGCAGGCGTCCGGGCCGCACCCGGCGGGCGCCGAACGAGGAGAGCACATGCAGGACGAGGCACAGCGAGCGCTCGAGGCGATCGTCATGGTCGCCGACTCGCCGGCGGATCCGGCGCTGCTCGCCCAGCTCGTCGAGCTGAGCCCCGAGGCGGTCGACTCGCTGCTCGAACGGCTCGCCGCCTCGTACGAGGCCGAGGGCCGCGGCTTCCGCCTGGTCAAGGTCGCCGGCGGCTGGCGCTACCAGAGCCACGAGGACCTGAGCGCCTACGTCGAGCGCTACGTGCTGACCGGGCAGACCGCCCGCCTGTCCGCCGCCGCGCTCGAGACCCTGGCGATCGTCGCCTACAAGCAGCCGATCTCGCGTGCGCAGGTCGCATCCATCCGTGGCGTCAACGTCGACGGCGTCATGCGCACCCTTCAGCAGCGTGGCTACATCGACGAGGTCGGCCGTGACGTCGGCCCGGGTCAGGCCTCGCTGTTCGGCACGACGTCGCTGTTCCTCGAGCGCCTGGGGCTGAACTCGATCGACGAGCTGCCCTCGCTGGGCGACTTCATCCCCGGCGCCGACGTGGTCGAGCTGCTCGAGCACGGCCTGCGGCTGGACGACGACGAGCCGACCGCGGACGCTGCCGCGCAGCCCGAGGGCGACGGAGAGGGTGGCACGACCACCGGCGGCTCCGCCGACGCGGACGGCGAGTACACCGTCGACCTGGCCGAGCTGACCGAGCGCGGCTCGATCATCGACCTCGACGCCGACACCGACTGACGTCGTGGCGGGCGACGACACGGCGCGCGGCGACGCGCCCGACGAGCCGGGTGAACGCCTGCAGAAGGTGCTCGCCCGAGCGGGCATCGGCAGCCGACGGGTCGCCGAGGACCTCATCGAGGACGAACGGGTCACCGTGAACGGTCGGGTCGCCGTGCTGGGTGCACGGGTGGACGTCGACCACGACGTCGTGGCCGTTGACGGCGTGCCGATCGGCGTGCGTCCCGGATCGGTGTACTACCTGCTGAACAAGCCGGCCGGCGTGGTGACCACGGCGGACGATCCCCAGGGACGCCCGACCGTGGTCGAGCTCGTGCCCTCGGAACCACGAGTGCACCCCGTGGGGCGTCTGGACCTGGACACCGAGGGGCTGCTGCTGCTCACCAACGACGGCCAGCTGACGCACCGCCTGACGCATCCGAGCTTCGGCGTCGAGAAGGAGTACGTCGCCGAGGTCGAGGGCGAACCCGGACGTGGGGCGCTGCGACAGCTGCGTGAGGGCGTCGAGCTCGAGGACGGCCCGACGGCGCCCGCCAAGGTCTCGGCGCTGTCGCCGGGGGTGCTGCGACTCGTCATCCACGAGGGCCGGAACCGCCAGGTGCGGCGCATGTGCGCGGCCGTCGGCCACCCGGTCGTGCGCCTGGTGCGGACGCGGATCGGCCCGTTGCGCGACACCCGGCTGAAGCCGGGGGAGTGGCGTGAGCTGCTCACCGACGAGGTCCGCGAGCTCGAGCGCGCCGTCGCCGAGATCGACCCCGATACGGGTTCCGGCGACCGGGACGACCGCCGCTAGTCTCGCCGGGATGCCCACCCACGTCCTGGCCCTGCGCGGCGCGATCACGCTCGAGTCGGACGAACGGGAGCACCTGCTCGAACGGGTCCGTCGCCTGCTCACCGAGATGATCGAGCGCAACGGGCTGTCGCACGACGACCTGATCTCGATCTTCTTCACGGCGACGAGCGACGTGCACTCGGCGTTCCCCGCCGTGGCCGCCCGGCAGCTCGGCCTCGGAGACGTGCCGCTGATGTGCGCGCAGGAGCTCACGATCGAGGGCGGCATGCCCCTGTGCGTGCGGGTGATGATGCACGTCACGACCGACCGTCCGCGGGACGAGCTGCGCCACGTCTACCTGGAACAGGCGCGCAGCCTCCGCGACGACCTGCCGGAATGAGCGCTCCCGACGGGGCGCGGCGCGCCGCCGTCGTCGGCACCGGGCTGAGCGGCGGCTCCGTCGCGCGGGCGCTGGTCCAGCAGGGCTGGCACGTCACCGGCAGCGACGACGACCCCGCACGCGCCGCCCGGGCGCTCGAGCTGGGCGTGGTGCACGAGGTCGGCGTCGACCCCGACGCCGAGCTGACCTTCGTGGCGGTGCCGGTCGGTGC
>JAFAFZ010000156.1 GCA_023423215.1 Actinomycetes bacterium | reverse complement strand
AGCCGATCGACACCTCACGACGACGGGTCGTCACCCACAGGAACGCCAGACCGCCGGTGGCCCACTGCAGCAGGAAGGTGGAGATGTCGAGCGAGATCACGGCGCCGTGAGGCTACGCGTCGGGGCGGCGTGCTCCCATTCGAGCCCGGTGTCTCCCGGGCAGCGCGACCGGCCGACGCGAGGGCCGGTCCGACGGTCGGCTCAGCGCAGGCCGAGCGCCCGGTAGATGGCGTCGACCAGGTTCACCCGGCGGAACGACAGCGCCGTGTCGGCGTCCAGTCCGGCGTTGAACAGCACCCCGACGGCGAGGTCGTGCTCGGGGTCGGCCATGGCGAAGCTCGTGCCGCCCTGGCCCGCGTGGCCGAAGGCGCGGTCGCTCGGCGAGTCGCCGAAGAAGTGCGAGGACAGCGGCGTCATGAACCCCAGCCCGAACCCGGCGTCGCGGTCCAACGTCACGTCGTGGCGCACCGGCAGGCGGGCGGTGACGGCGTCCGTGAGCAGGTCCGCCGGGAGCACGTCGCCGGCGCCGGCCAGGTCGCCCAGCAGGCCCTCGTAGAAGGTGACCATCGCGCCCATCGTCCCGTAGGCACCGAAGGACGGGTTCCACTCGGCGGCCGTCTCGGGGCCGACCTCTGCGAGCAGCGGCACGGGTCGGTCCATCGTCAGGTCCAGCGTGGCCGAGATGCGCGGCGAGAGCCGGTCGAAGTCCTCGCCCTCGATGCGCAGGACCAGGTCGTCGGCGGGCACGCCGTAGGGGTCGAGCACCGCACGGCGCACGTAGCGGTCGAACGGCTCCTCGGCGAGCGCCTCGATCACCCGACCCAGCACGAACCAGCCGCCGAACTCGGAGTACGCCCGGTCCACGCCGAAGCGCCAGCCGTGCGGGGGCTCGGAGGCGTACACCCAGCCCTCTCGGCTGCGCTCCGGCAGGATGCGCGCCAGGATCGTGTTCACGACGTGGAGGCCGGCGGTGTGCCCGAGCACCTCGTCGACGGTGCGGTCCGCGATCCAGGGCGCCGGGATGTCCTCGACGACGTCGCCCAGCCGGTCGCCCAGGCTGAGCTCGTCCTCCGCGATCAGCCGCAGCACCCCGGCGGCGACCACCGGCTTGGCCGTGCAGTACAGCGCGGACAGGGTCGAGGGCTCGTAGGGCTCGTGCAGGTGCGTGTGCCCGACCGCGACGTCCAGGACCCGCTCGCCCCGGTGCGACACCACGAGCTGCGCGCCCGTGTGGAAGAAGCCCTCGTCGGCCTCTCCCGAGATGCGGTCCACCAGGTCGTCGAACGGTTCGGTCACGAGCACGCCGACGAACGTACCCGCGCCGCTCGCCGACGGCGGACCGCCCGCCGGCGGGACCCGCGCCTTCATCCGACCGCCCCACTCCCCCGAATCCTGGCGGTCGGGCGTAGCTCAGCCGCGCCTGACAGCCAGATTTCGTGAAGGGGTCGGCTCAGTTGGTGCCGGCCTGCTCGGCCAGCAGCGAGCGGGCGACGGCCGAGACCTGGATCTCGTCGGTGCCGGCGTAGATCTGGAGCACCTTGGCATCGCGGCAGAGCTGCTCGACCTCGAACTCGGCCATGTAGCCGTTGCCGCCGAAGACCTGCACCGCCTCGAGGGCGACCTCCATGGCTGCCTGCGCTGCGTAGAGCTTGCCGGCCGAGGCCTCGGCGAAGCTGCCCTGCTCGCCCGCGGCGGACATCTCGATGTTGCGGAACACCTGGTTCTGCAGGTTCATGCGGGCGACCTCCATCTTGGCGAGCTTCAGCTGGATGAGCTGGAAGTTGCCGATGGACTGACCGAACTGCACCCGGTCGTTCGCGTAGGCGACGCACAGCTCGAGGCAGCGCTCGACGATGCCGAGCGCCATGGCGACGACGCCCGTGCGCTCGATGCCGAAGGTCGCCTTCGACGCGTTGCGCCCGCCGACGCCGGTGTAGACGTCCTCGGACTCGCCGAGCAGGCGGTCCCTGCCGACGCGCACGTCGGAGAGGAACAGCTCTCCGGTCGGGCTGGAGTGCATGCCCATCTTGCGCAGCGGCTTGGTCTGCTCCAGGCCGGGCATGCCGGCGTCGAGCACGAACTGCAGCACGGTGCGCTCGGCCGGCGGGTTGCCCTCGTCGAGCTTGCAGATGAACACGATCGTCTCGGCGTACGGGCCGTTGGTGATGAAGGTCTTCGAGCCGTTCAGCACGTACTCGTCGCCGTCGCGCCGAGCGGTCGAGAGCATCGAGCCGAAGGCGTCCGAGCCCGAGCCCGGCTCGGTGATCGCCCACGCGCCGATCTTCTCGAGGGTCAGCAGGTCCAGGCCCCACCGCTCCTTCTGGGCGATCGTCCCCTTCGACATCACCGACGCAGCGGTCAGTCCCATGGACACGCCCATGGCGGTGACCATGCCGGGGCACACGCGGCAGAGCTCGATGATCGGGATCAGGTTGAACGCGACGGCGTTGGGGTCGCGGGGACCGTCCTTCTTCGACGACTCGGTGGGCCCCTCACCCGCCTGCGCAGCCTTCTCCGCAGCGATGCGCTTCTCGAACGACGCGCGCTGCATGTCGCTCATGCCGAAGGTGGCGAACATCTTGCGGAGCAGGTCGTACGGGGGCAGGTCGCCGAACTCCAGCTCCTCGCGGTGGGGCCGGATCTCCTTGTCGATGAAGTCGCGCACGGCCTGTCGGACCATCTGCTGCTCTTCGGACCACTGGTACACGGTGCGCTCCCCTGTGCTCGGCCGGCGTGTCGTCGGATGAACTTGACCGGTCGGTCAAGTCTAGGCACGGCGCAGCCTGCGGCCGAAAGCGGCGGTGCCGTTCAGGGCGCGAGGGCGGCGACCAGGGCGTGCAGCCCGCGGTCGAACTGCGCGTCGACGTCACGCCCGAAGAACGCCGCCGGCAGCGCCCCGTCGCCGCCCGCGGGCGGACGGTCCGCCAGCTCGCACGACAGCGACCCCGTCACGAAGGCCAACAGCGTCCAGAAGGCGTCCACCAGGTCGTCGCCCTCCAGGCCGCCGTCCGCCAGCGCTGCGACCAGCGCCGACGCAGCCGGGGCGACCGCCGGCGAGGCGATGCCGCGCTCGAGCACCGCCAGGTGCACGTGCGGGTGCGCGCGCACGACCCGTCGGAGCTCGTGGGCCAGCGAGGTCGTGCGTTCGTCCCAGCTGCCGCCCTCGGGCACGACGATCTGCTCGAGGACCACGGCGACCACGCCGTCGACGACCTCGGACTTGTCGCGCACGTGGTGGTACAGCGACATGGCCTCGACGCCCAGCTCCGCCGCGAGCCGCCGCATCGAGAGCCTCTCCATGCCGTCGCGATCGACCAGCGCCAGCGCCGCGGCGAACACCCGCTCGCGGGTGAGCACGGGACGGCGATCGGACGTCGAGCGGGTGGGGGCCACGACGCCACTGTACCGCCGACCGCTTGCAGCCTTACGGTGTACGTCCTACGGTGGCCTTACGCCGTACGGCTCCATCCGGACACCAGGAGGCCCACCGTGACCCATCCCACCTCGACCAGCCCGACCACGACCGATCTCTCGGGCACGCCCGACGTCGCCGAGCAGCGGGGCCCCGGACGACGGCACGGCTGGCGGGCACGACCCATCGGCGGACAGCCGGCGTGGGAGCCGGAGGCGCTCGAGCGGTTCGTCGCCGCACCTCGCATCGCGCTGCTCTCGTACGTGCGAGCCGACGGCCGGCCCGGTCAGGCGCCGCTGTGGTACGTCGTGCACGACGGCGCACTCGTCGCCAACGTCGGCACCGGCTCGCCCAAGCACCGGGCGCTGCGGCGCGACCCGCGGGTGACGGTCACCGTGCAGGACGAGCGGCCGCCGTACCGCGCCGTGACCTTCGACGCCGTCGCCGAGCTCGTCGACCGCCCGCAGCGCGCGGCCACCGAGGGCATCGAGCAGCGCTACTTCGGGCGGATCGGCGGCGCCGCCTACCGGCGCATGCTCGCCGAGAGCGGCCAGGAGCCCGACGGCTTCACCGAGATCACGCTGGTGCCCCGGGACCTGCGCGGCTTCGACAACACCGTGGGCCTGCACCCGCTCACCGTCGCGTTCCTCCGGCTGCGACCTCGGCTGCCGCTCCTGCGCCGGCTGCTCTGACCGCCCGGATCAGGACGACGAGCAGCTCAGGACGTCGGGCGCGTCAGGACGGCGAGGGGGTGCCGAACGAGTCGCGTGCCGGGATCCACCGGGCGACCTCGCCCCACCATCCGAGCTCGGCGGGCATCGCCGGCAGGCTGCGGTACAGCGACACGTACTCGGGCTCCTGGAGCAACCCGTGCAGCAGGAGGAGCAGCGTCCAACGGGCGTCGACCGTGCCGCCCTCCTCGATGCCCTCGAGCGCGGTGACCTGGCCCTCACGCATGCGCAGGTAGTTCCGCCACGTCATGACGATGTGCAGCTCGGGCGCGCCGTGCGCCGGATCGCCCTCGGACAGCTCGGGCCACCCGTCGACGACCTCGGCCAGCGCCCGTGCGCCCTCGACGTAGCGGATGTCGAGCGCGAGCGGGCCTGCCGGGCTGCCCGTCAGCTCGAACTTCAACCGCGCCGTCGCGTCCGGCACGTGGGGCAGCTCGTCCCAGTTCGGCAGGCGCAGGTCGTCCAGCGGGGGCAGGGCGAGCTGCTCGTCGCCGAGTCGCACCGCCAGCGCGTCGACCTGGGCCTCGCCGGGGAGGTCGGTCGGGAACGGATCGAACGGATCGCCGTGGCGCACGAGCGCCCACGGGCCCGGCGCCTCGTCGCGCTCCCACTCCACCAGCAGGCCGCGGTCGAAGCGCTGGTGGTGGTGCACCACCTCGCCCCCAGCGGTCACGGTGTCGTGGTGCACGGTGCCCGTGGCGTACTCGGGGCGCGGGTTCTCGACCTGCCCCCCGCCCGCCTGCTGGCGCACGGTCTGCTGCCCACCCTTCGCGACGACGGCCATCAGTCCCC
>JAFAFZ010000109.1 GCA_023423215.1 Actinomycetes bacterium | reverse complement strand
CGAAGGAGGACGCGGACGACTACCGCTACTTCCCCGATCCGGACCTGGTCGAGCTCGACCCGTCCCCGGAGTGGATCGAGCGCGTGCGCAGCGAGCTGCCGCTGCTGCCCTCGCAGCGCCGCCACCGCCTGGCCGAGCGCTCCGGCGCCGAGCTGGCCCAGACGGCCCTCATCGTCGATCGCGGCCTGGACGACCTGTGCATCGCCACGATCGAGGCCGGCGCCGACCCGCAGCGCACCATCACCCACGCCGAGCACAACCTGTCCGACGCCAAGGCTGCGCAGCTCGACCCGGCGATGTTCGCCAAGCTCGTCGGCATGGACGTCGGCGGTGCGCTCAGCGCGACGCAGACGAAGACCGTCCTCGCCGAGATGGTCGCCTCCGGCGGCGACCCCGAGCAGATCGCCGCCGCCCACGGCTTCCAGGCCATGGACACCGGCGAGCTGGACTCGCTCGTCGACGGCCTCATCGCCGAGCACCCCGAGGAGTGGCAGCGCTTCGTCGACGGCGACCCCAAGATCACCGGCTTCTTCGTGGGCAAGGTGATGAAGGCGACCCAGGGCAAGGCCGACGGCAAGGTCGTCACGTCGCTGCTGCAGTCGAGGAAGGGCTGAACCCGACGGTGGGCCGATGGTCGGCCGCGGTGGGTGCGGGCGTGCTCGCCGTCGCGCTCGTGCTCGGCGCGTGCAGCTCGTCCTCCGAGACGGTCGAGATGGACGACGACCCGGCGGACGTGACGGTCCCCGGCATCCCGCCGACCGCGCCGCCGAGCACCACGTTCGACGGCAGCGGGCTCAGCGCCAGCGCCAACCAGCTCATCGCGCAGCTCACCGCGATCCAGCTCGAGACCGACCTCTGCGTGATCCTCACCGGCGAGGCGTTCCAGCCGTTCCTGACCGGCGAGCTCGACACGACCAACCTGGTCACCAGCCCGTCCGGGCTCACGCAGCTGCTCGTCGCCTTCGACTCGATCTTCGCCCACATCGTCGAGATCGCTCCCGCCGAGGTCCAGCCCGCCGCCGCCGTCATCCAGGACGTCTGGGTCCGGGTCGCGTCGATCAGCTCCTCGGCACCGGACTACCAGGCGCAGGTGGACGCCATCCTCGTCGAGCCCGAGGTGGTGGCCGCCTACCAGTCGCTCGGCGTCTGGGTGACGGCCAACTGCGCCGGCAGCATCATCGGCCAGTAGCGCCCGACGCCCGGATCACTCCCGATCACTCCCGCTCACGCTTCGCCGCTGCCGTAGGGCCGGGTGATGACCTCGAGGTAGTGGCCGTCGTTGCTCAGGAAGTACACGCCCCGGCCCCCGTCGTGGTGGTTGATCTGGCCGGGGTACCGCTGGCGTGGGTCGGCCCAGATGTCGTGGTCGCCGAGCAGCAGCCGACCGTGCACCGCGTCGAAGTCGTCCTCGCCGATGAGGAAGGCGTAGTGCTGGGGCACGACCGCCTCGCCCCCGGGCACCGAAGCGAAGTCCAGGTCGACGCCGTTCGCCAGCCGCACCTGCCAGAAGAAGCCCGCCGGTCGGGGCTCCTCGAGGCCCAGCATCTCGGCCAACCAGCGCGCCGAGGTCTCGGCGTGCACGGCGCCCACGACCGTGTGGTTCAGCTCGATCGCCACGCGGCGATCCTACGGCCCGCGCCCGGTCCTACGACTCCCGCTCGGCGAGTCGGCTCGGCCCTGCGGCGATGCCGTCGCGGTCGGGCGCGACCGTGTCGGCGGCGACCGCCCCGCGCCGACCCAGGCGGTTCGGCTCGCCGACCGTCGTGTCGGCCACGGTCTGGCGCTCGAGCTCGGCGTTCAGCTCGGCGCCGAGCAGCACGACCAGCGCGGTCAGGTACAGCCAGAACATCAGGATGACGACGCCGGCGAGCGAGCCGTAGGTCTCGTTGTAGGACCCGAAGTTGGTCGCGTAGATCGAGAAGCCGATCGACGCGAGCACCCACAGCACGGTGGCCACCCCGGCGCCCCAGCCGACCCAGTGCCAACGAGCCGGCGTGCGGTCGGGACCGACCCGGTACAGCACCGAGACCGCCGACAGGAACGCCAGCACCAGCAGCGGCCAGCGGAGCAGGTCGAGCGCGGTCGACACGGGCCCCGACAGGTCCAGGCGGTCGGTGATCGAGGGCAGCACCGCGATGAGTCCGACCGACACCACCACGAACACGATGGCGCCGAGGGTCAGGCCGAGCGCCCGGAGCTTCAGCGCGACCGGGCCGCGGGACTCCTCCTCGCCGTACGCGCGGTTGATCGCCTCGACCAGGTGCCCGACGCCGCTGCTGGCGCTCCACAGGGCGGCGACGACGCCGACGACCAGGGCGATGCCCAGGCCGCCGGACGATGCCGACACGATGCTGGTCAGCTGCTCGTCCAGCAGCGCCCTGGCGGAGGACGGCAGGGCGGTCGAGAGGTCGTCGATCTGACGCTGCACATCCGCAGGTTCGGCGACGAGGCCGTAGACCGACACGATCGCGACGAGGGCGGGCACCAGGGCCAGCAGCCCGAAGAACGCCGTGCCGGCCGCCATCAGGGGCACCTGGTCCCGCTTCATGGCGAGCCGGGTGCGCGACAGGACCTCGAGCCAAGCCCGGCGTGGCAGCTGCTCCGGCGTCTCGGCCGCCCGGCCGAGCTCCCGGTCGCGCTGCTCGACCTGCTCGTGAGAGGGATCCACGTCCTGCGTGCGGAGCATGGCCGTCCGTACCCTGGGGACGCGCTCACCACACCCCCAGGGGTGCTGCGGCTGCGGGCAGATGAGTCCGCGCGCCGGCCGTCGTCGGTATGTGGGTACGTGTCCGACAGGAGGTCGACCATGGCCATGCCCGAGATCGTCACGAACGAGGAGTGGGTCGCCGCCCGTCGCGCGCTGCTCGACAAGGAGAAGGAGGCGACCCGCGCCCGGGACCGGCTCAACACCGAGCGGCGTGAGCTGCCGATGGTCGAGGTCACGACGGCCTACGAGCTCGAGGGGCCGGATGGGATCGTCGGCCTGCGGGACCTCTTCGAGGGCCGCCGCCAGCTCATCGTGTACCACTTCATGTTCCACCCCGACTGGGACGAGGGCTGCCCGAGCTGCACCGCGGGCACCGACGAGCTCAGCCCCGGGCTGCTCGAGCACCTGCACACCCGTGACACGACCTACGCGATGGTCTCGCGGGCGCCGCTCGACAAGCTCGAGCGCTGGAAGCGCCGGCGCGGGTGGCAGGTCCCCTGGTACTCGTCGAACGACGGCGACTTCTCCTACGACTTCGGCGCCACCATCGACGCGTCGCGGGGCTTCGACGAGTTCAACTACCGCACGCTCGACGAGTGGGCCGCGCAGGGGCACGAGAGCATGAAGACCTCGGACCAGCCCTACGACATGCCCGGGCGGACCTGCTTCCTGGACTGGGACGGGCGCATCTTCCGCACCTACTCGCAGTACGCCCGCGGGCTCGAGTCCACCGGCGGGTCCTACGCCTTCCTCGACCTGACCGTGCTCGGCCGGCAGGAGGACTGGGAGCTGCCCGCCGGTCGCAGCGAGCAGGTCCGCACCAACCAGCCCGACTTCGCCTCCTGACCGACGGCCCCGGGCCGCACGGCCCCGGGCCGCACGGTCCCGACGCTCGGTCCCGCTCGCTCGGTCCGATTCCCTGACGTGTCGTCAGATACTGTCCCGACCGTGGCAACGATCTGGCAGCTCATCGACCGTCGCGCCTCCGAGATCCCGGACGCGCCCCTGCTCATCGCCGAGGACGGCACCACCGTCACCTTCGCCGAGTTCCGCGACCGCGCCGAACGCGTCGCAGCGGGTCTGGCCGAGCTCGGCATCGGTTCCGGCACCCGCGTGACCTGGCAGCTGCCGACGTCGATCCCGTCGGTCGTGGCCTCGGCGGCGCTGGCCCGCCTGGACGCGGTGCAGAGCCCGGTCCTGCACCTGTACCGCGAGAAGGAGCTGGGCTTCGTCATCCGGCACACCGACGCCGAGTTCGTGATCGTCCCGAGCGTGTGGAAGGGCTTCGACTTCACGGCGATGGCGAACGGCATCGTCGCCGAGCTCGACCCGGCGCCGACGGTGCTCAGCCTGGATGCGCTGCCCGAGGGCGACCCGTCCACGCTGCCGTCCGCAGCGGACCACCCCGACGGGGAGGAGCCGGTGCGCTGGATCTACTCGACCTCGGGCACGACCTCGGACCCGAAGGGCGTGCAGCACACCGACGGCACGCTCATCGCCGGCGGTCAGGGCCTGGCCGACGCGCTCGAGATGAGCTCGTCCGACGTCGGATCGATGGCGTTCCCGTTCGCCCACATCGCCGGGCCGGACTACCTCATCATGATGCTGATCGCCGGCATGCCGGCCGTCCTGGTCGAGGCGTTCGTCCCCGATGCCGCCGTGGCGACCTACAAGGAGCACGGCGTCACCATGGCCGGCGGATCGACGGCCTTCTACCAGATGTTCGTGGCCGAGCAGCGCAAGCAGCCCGGCGAGAAGATCATCCCGACGCTGCGTAACCTGTCGGGCGGCGGGGCCCCGATGCCGCCCGAGGTCTACCGAGAGGTGCTCGACGAGATCGGCGTGAAGGTCTGCCACGGCTACGGCATGACCGAGATCCCGATGATCGCCCAGGGCTCGCCGACCGACAGCGACGACCAGCTCTCGACGACGGTGGGCCGACCGGTCACCGGCGCGGAGGTCCGCATCGTCACCGAGGACGGCGCGATCGCTCCCGCCGGCGTCGACGGCGAGGTGCGCGTCAAGGGGTCGATGGTGACCAAGGGGTACACGAACCCGGAGCTGACCGCCGAGGCGTTCGACGACGACGGCTACTTCAAGACCGGCGACGTCGGCCACCTCCGCGAGGACGGCCACGTGGTGCTGACCGGCCGGCTGAAGGACATCATCATCCGCAAGGGCGAGAACATCTCCGCCAAGGAGATCGAGGACCTGCTCTACGCCCACCCGGGGGTCGGCGACGTCGCCGTCATCGGCCTGCCCGACCGCGAGCGCGGCGAGCGGGTCTGCGCCGTGGTGGAGCGCCCGGCCGACGGCGAGGTCATCACGTTCGAGGAGCTCGTCACCTACCTCGGCGAGCAGGGGCTGACCCGCTTCAAGACGCCCGAGCAGCTCGAGGTCGTGGACTCGCTCCCGCGCAACGAGACGCTGCGCAAGGTCCTCAAGTACCAGCTGCGCGACCGGTACGCCGAGCAGCCCTGGCCGTGAAACGGGCGGGCCGTCGGCGGGCTCGTACCCGTACTGTCGCCCGACATGGTCGCTGACACCCCCGTCGTCCGCACCCTGCGCGGTCCGGACGAGCTCGAGGACTACTACCGCCTCAACTGCGCCGCGTTCGGCGTGCCCTTCGACCGCGCCGCGTTCGACTCGCGCCTGCCGACCGTCGACCACGAGCGGACCCTGCTCGCCTCGCTCGACGGCTTGGCGTGCGGCGGGGCGACCTCGCTGCGCACTCAGCTGACCTTGCCCGGCGGGGCGACGGTGCCGGTCGCCGCGGTGACGGACGTGGGCGTGCTGCCGACGCACCGCCGACGCGGCGTCGTCAGCG
>JAFAFZ010000051.1 GCA_023423215.1 Actinomycetes bacterium | reverse complement strand
GCCGTCTACAGCCCGGTCATGACCGACTTCGTGTTCATGGTCGACGAGACGTCCTACATGTTCATCACCGGCCCCGACGTCGTGAAGCAGGTGACCGGCGAAGAGGTGTCCCAGCAGGACCTGGGCGGTGCACGGGTGCACACCGGTACCTCGGGCGTCGCCCAGTTCATCTCCGCCGACGACAAGGCAGCGCTCGACGACGTGCGCTACCTGCTGTCGTTCCTGCCGTCGAACAACCTGGACGAGGCGCCGTTCGAGCCCACCGCGGACCCGGCCGACCGCCGCTGCGAGGAGCTCTACGACCTGATCCCCGCCTCGGCGAACCTGCCCTACGACATGCGAGACGTGGTGCGTGCGGTCGCGGACGACGGCGACTTCTTCGAGTACGCGGCGACGTGGGCCGGCTCGATCATCTGCGGCTTCGCCCGCTTCGGCGGCCAGTCGGTCGGCATCGTCGGCAACAACCCCGCGATGTACGCCGGCGTGCTGGACATCGAGTCCTCGTCCAAGGCCGCCCGCTTCGTGCGCACCTGCGACGCGTTCAACATCCCGCTGGTCACCTTCGTGGACGTGCCCGGCTTCCTGCCCGGCGTCGACCAGGAGCACGGCGGCATCATCCGCCACGGAGCCAAGCTGCTCTACGCCTACTGCGAGGCCACCGTGCCGCGCATCTCGATCATCACCAGGAAGGCCTACGGCGGCGCCTACGTCGTGATGGACTCCAAGTCCATCGGTTCGGACCTCACCTTCGCCTGGCCCTCGGCCGAGCTCGCCGTCATGGGCGCGAGCGGCGCCGTCGAGATCGTGCACCGGCGCACCGTCGCCGAGGCGGCCGACCCGGCGGCCAAGCGCGCCGAGCTGATCGAGGAGTACGAGGAGACCTTCCTCAACCCGTGGGAGGCCACCGCCCGGGGCTACGTCGACGACGTGATCGATCCGGCCGAGACCCGCACCAAGATCATCGCCGGCCTCGAGATCCTGCGCTCCAAGCGTGAGGAGCTGCCGCACCGCAAGCACGGGAACATGCCGCTCTGATGGGTGGCACGCCCGAGGTCACCTCGATCTCGCCGGAGCCGACCGACGAAGAGGCTGCGGCCATCGTCGCGGCGATCCAGCTGGGCCTGCCGGGCGGTGGCGCGGGCGGCGACGGCCGTCCGCCGGTCTCGCGGTGGCGCTTCTCGGGGCGCTGGTGGTCGCGCCCGGTGCCGGCCCGTCGTGCGCGCCCGTTCGGCTGAACACGGCGCTGCCTAGTCTTCGGCTGTGGTCGACGACACGCCTCGCCCGGAGGTCATGACGCTCGCGGACGACGTGGCGATCGTGTTCCGCGGGGCGGAGTACCGCGTCTTCGACGACCTCACGCCCGACACCGTCGTCGACCTCGACGGCCGCGAGGTGCGCACGCTGCCGCGCCGCGGCGAGCTGCTGTCGCGCGTGGCGACGGTCAACGACGTGCACTTCGGCGAGACCGAGGCCGGGAAGATCGACGGCGTCGACGAGTGGCCGACCTACTCGGTGCCCGAAGGATCCGAGCCGTACCCCGAGTTCATGAACGCCGGCGCGGTGCAGGCGATGGCGGCCATCGACCCGGACCTCGTGGTCGTAAAGGGCGATCTCACCTCGGACGGCACCGACGCCGAGTACCGCCGCTTCCTCGACGTCTACGAGGGCGAGTTCGGCGACCGGCTGGTCCACGTGCGCGGCAACCACGAGAGCTTCCACGAGCTGCCGCACGCGGCCTGGCCGACCCAGGAGCGACAGCTGCCGGGCGTCGTCGTGGCCGTGCTCGACACCTCTCGCGATCGCCGCATCAACGGCGACCTGTCCTCGGACCAGCTCGACTGGCTCGACGAGCTGGGCGCCCGCGCCGACCGGCCCGTGCTCGTGTTCGGCCACCACCCGGTGTGGAACCCGGCCGAGGAGCCACGCCACGACGCGACGTTCGGGCTCGTGCCCGACGCCACCGAGGAGCTCGCGGCCGTCTTCGCCCGTCGGCCGCGCCTGCTCGGCTACTTCGCCGGTCACACGCACCGGAACCGCGTGGTGCACCTGCCCGGCGCCGGCGACGTGCCCTTCGTCGAGGTCGCCTCGGTCAAGGAGTTCCCCGGCTCGTGGGCCGAGTACCGGGTCTTCGAGGGCGGGGTGCTGCAGGTGCACCGCCGCATCTCGACCCCCGAGGCGCTGGCGTGGACCGAGCGCACGCGCCACATGTACGGCGGGCTCTACCAGGGCTACGCCCTCGGCCACCTGCACGAGCGCTGCTTCGCGCTGGACGCCGCCGCATGAGCGGCGACCGGCCGCCCGCGTCGGGCGCCTCACGTGGCCCGCTCGCGGACCTGCGGGTGATCGACGTCGCCACCGTGATCGCCGGCCCGGGGTGCGCCCGCTACCTGGGCGACTTCGGTGCCGACGTCGTGAAGGTCGAGCGCCCCGACGGCGACACGGCGCGCGACCTCGGCTGGAAGCACCCCGAGGACGGCGACTCGCTGTGGTGGAAGATCGCCGGCCGCAACAAGCGCACGATTACGCTGGACCTCAAGGACCCCGACGACCTGGACACGATGCTGCGCCTCTGCGACGGCGCGGACGTCCTGGTCGAGAACTTCCGGCCGGGGACGCTCGAGCGCCTGGGCCTGGGGCCCGAGGTCCTGCACGCACGCAACCCCGGCCTGGTCATCACCCGGGTGACCGGCTTCGGGCAGACCGGCCCGTACCGCGACCGCGCTGCGTTCGCGACCCAGGCCGAGGCGCTGTCCGGGTTCGCGGCGATCAACGGCGAGCCCGACGGCCAGCCGCTGCTGCCGCCGATCGCGCTGACCGACGAGGTCGCCGGCATCGTCGCCGCGTTCGCCACGATGGTCGCCGTGCACTCGGGCGTCGGGCAGGTCGTCGACGTGAACCTGATGGAGTCCATGCTCCAGATGATGGGACCGCTGGTGCCGCTCTACGGCGTGCTCGGTCGGACCCAGGAGCGCCTCGGCGCCGGCATCCCCTACACCGTGCCGCGCAACACCTACCGCACGGGCGACGGTCGGTGGGTGGCGGTGTCCTCGAGCGCCGAGTCGGTCGCGCAGCGGGTGCTCGAGCTGATCGGGCTCGGCGGCGATCCCCGCTTCGTCGGGTTCGACGGGCGCGTCGCCCATCGGGACGAGATCGACGAGCGGCTGTCGGCCTGGATGGCCGAGCGCACCCAGGCCGAGGCGCTCGCCGAGTTCGAGCGGGTGCACGCCGCGGCCGCGCCGGTCTACGACATGGCCGACATCTTCGCCGACCCCCACTACCGCGCGCGTGGGGCGATCGAGACGGTCGACGGCATCCCGATGCCGGGGCCGGTGGCGCGGCTGTCGCGCACGCCCGGCCGGCTGCGCTGGGCCGGCCGGTCCCAGGACGCCGACGGCGACGCCCTGCGCGCCGAGCTCGACGACACTGCGGACTGACCGCTGACTGACCGCTGACTCCATCTGTTCGTCGAGCTACGCCCTCAGGGCGTACGTCGACGAACAGATCGGGGT
>JAFAFZ010000031.1 GCA_023423215.1 Actinomycetes bacterium | reverse complement strand
GGTTGGGGCCGGCGCGTCCGCCGGTTCAGGCCTCGACGGGCGCGAACGCGGCGTCGGAGTGGTGCACCGTGAAGCCCAGTCGCTCGTAGAGCGAGACCGCCGGCGAGTTGTCGGCCTCGACGTAGAGCATGCCCACCTCGAGACCGAGCCCGGCCAGGTGCTGGAGGCCGGCGACGGTCAAGGCCCGTCCCAGTCCGGTGCCGTGCGTGCTCGGGTCCGCGGCGATCACGAAGATCTCACCCATCGCGGGGTCGTCCGGCGTGGACGGGTGCACCTTGGTCCAGCAGAAGCCGTCGAGGGACCCGTCCGGGCCGTCGTGGACCAGGAACCCCGACAGGTCGACCCAGGGCTCGGCCAGCCGCGCCTGCAGCCTCGCGGCGTCCCACCCGCCCTGGTCGGGGTGCCACGAGAACGCTCGGTTGTTCACCCCGAGCCAGGCCTCGTCGTCCACGCCGGGGCGGAACGGCCGGGTCTGGATCGCACGGGTGGCGTCGACGAGCTCGGCGGGCAGCGGCAGGCTGCGCCGCATCTGGTGGAGTCGCCGGACCTCGACCAGGCCGAGCCGGCGCATCTCCTCCTCGTCGGCGTGGGTGACGGGCGAGATCCAGCGCAGGGGGTCGGCGGCAGCGGAC
The DNA here is from genome assembly GCA_023423215.1 of Actinomycetes bacterium. Taxonomy (GTDB): domain Bacteria; phylum Actinomycetota; class Acidimicrobiia; order Acidimicrobiales; family Microtrichaceae; genus JAFAFZ01. The sequence continues at coordinate 2,756 of JAFAFZ010000031.1, read as the reverse complement.
GACATCGTCGGGCGAGGCTACCGTTCGAGCGGTGACCGCCAGTCTCCCCACGGAGCCCGCCGCGCCCCCGTTCCGCCGCCCCCGATCGCCGAAGGGCCGGGCCCGCCTGGCGCACGAGCGCCTGAAGCTCGAGTACCCGGAGGCGATCTGCGAGCTGGACCACCGCAACGCGTTCGAGCTGCTGACGGCGACGATCCTCTCCGCCCAGTCGACGGACAAGCGGGTGAACATGGTGACGCCTGCGCTGTTCGAGAAGTACCCGACGCCCGAGGACCTGGCCCAGGCGGATCCCGAGGACGTCGAGGGCATCATCCACTCGACCGGGTTCTTCAAGGCCAAGACGAAGAGCATCATCGGCATGGCCACCGCGCTCGTCGAGCGCTACGGGGGCGAGGTGCCCGGACCGATGAAGGACCTGGTCACGCTGCCGGGCGTCGGCCGCAAGACCGCCAACGTCGTGCGGTCCGAGGCGCTCGGGCTGCCCGGCCTGCCGGTCGACACCCACGTGCTGCGCCTGTCGCACCGCCTCGAGCTCACCACCGAGACCGACCCGGTCAAGGTCGAGATGGTCCTGAACCCGATGGTGCCGATGGCCGAGCGGGGCGAGTTCAGCCTGCGGCTGATCCTGCACGGGCGACGCGTCTGCTTCGCCCGCAAGCCGAACTGCGCAGGGTGCGTGCTCAACGACTTCTGCCCCTCGTCACAGGTCTGAACGCCGCTCACGCTCCAGGCCCGGATCTGCACGTCAGGTGCACCTCGCGGCACGCTGCGTGGCGGTCTCGCCCGCCAGCGTGTCGAACCCCTCACGGCAGGTGGGGAACCGGAGTGACGAAGAGCACATTTCGGCTCTCAGGATCCTCGACACCCGACCCCCTCGGGGCTAACTTCGCCTCACCAGGTTCCCGCCACCTGGTAGATGGCGACCCAGGGCTCCCGCCGCCCGGGTCGCCCGCCCGGCGCCCTTCGGGGCGTCGGGTCCGTTTTGCTCCCGGACGAGCGTCGGCCGTGGGGGCGGCGCACCGTCGGGCACGCGGCGTGCACGGCGCTCAGCCGCGGCTCCCGGGCATCTGGTCGAGCGTGCGGTTCAACCGACGTGCGGCCTGGCGCAGGTGCCGCTCGACCTCGTAGAGGTCGCCGAGCAGGTCGTCCTGGTCGGTGCCGCTCACCTCCTTCGCCGCCTCGTCGAGCCGGTCGATCATCTGGTCGAGCGTCGACATCACCGAGGTCAGGTCCGCGTGGAGGCTCACGCCGTGGGTCTAGCACCGTGGCGCGACCGCACGGGGATCCCGTTCGCCCGCCTTCCGGGCGGGTGGGTACGTTGGCCGGCGTGCTGAACCGTCTCGACCTCCGCGGCGTGGGCGACCTCGCCTCGCGGCTGCCCAGGCCCACCGTCGACGGCGACGAACCGGCCGCGGCGGTCCGCCAGATCCTCGATGACGTCGCCGCCCGGGGCGACGACGCGCTGCGTGAACTGACCGCCCGCTTCGACGGCGTCGAGCTCGAGGAGCTGCGGGTGCCCGCCGAGGAGCTGGTGGCGGCGCTCGAGGCGCAGCCGCCCGAGGTGCGAGCGGCGCTCGAGCTCGCACGGGACCGCATCGCGGCGCACCACCGCGAGCAGCTCCAGGAGGCCGTCGAGCACGCGGCGGACGGCGTCAGCATCCGCTCCTACCGCCGACCGGTCGACCGCGTCGGCTGCTACGTGCCGGGCGGACGCGCTGCCTACCCCTCGACGTTGCTGATGACCGCGGTGCCGGCGCTGGTCGCGGGCGTGCCCGAGGTCGTCGTGTGCGTGCCCCCGGACCGGGCGACCGGCCACGTGACGCCGGTGACACTGGCGGCGGCCGCCGTGGCGGGGGTCGACGAGGTGTACGCGGTCGGCGGCGCGCAGGCGATCGCCGCGCTGGCGTACGGCACCGAGAGCATCCGGCCCGTCGACGTGATCTGCGGACCCGGCAACAAGTACGTGGCGCTGGCCAAGCAGGCGGTCGCGGGCCGGGTCGGTGTGGCGGCTGCGTTCGCCGGGCCCAGCGAGGTCGTCGTGATCGCGGACGACTCGGTGCCCGCCGAGTTCGCGGCGATCGACGTGATCCTCCAGGCCGAGCACGGTCCGGACGGCCTGGCGTGGCTGATCACCTGGGACGAGGCCGTGGCCGACGCGGTGACCGACGCCGTGGCACGCCTGACCGAGGCGTCCCCGCGGCGGGCGGACATCACGGCGACGCTCGCCGAGGGCGGGTACGCCGTGGTCGTCGACGACCCGGCCGCCGCCGTGCGGGTGGCGAACCTGGTCGCACCCGAGCACCTCGAGCTGCTCTGCGCCGATCCCGACTCGCTGCTGCCGTCCATCGCGAACGCCGGCGCGATCTTCGTCGGACCCTGGTCGCCCGCGTCGATCGGCGACTACGTCGCGGGGCCGAGCCACGTGCTCCCGACCTACGGGACCGCCCGCTTCGCCTCGGCGCTGACGGTCGACGACTTCCTGAAGCACCACCACGTCGTCCGGGTCGACGAGTCCGCCTACGACCCCGGCGCGCTCGCCGGCGCCGTCGCCGTGCTCGCGGATGCCGAGGGGCTGACGGCGCACGCGGACTCGATCCGCCTGCGCACTGCGTCCCGCAGCGAGGGCACTGCGTCCCGCAGCGAGGGGCAGGGCTGATGGCGCGCCCGCCGGTGCGCGAGAGCGTCGCGCTGATGGACGGCTACCACTCGCCGCAGGTCGACGTCGCGGTCCGCCTGAACACCAACGAGGCGCCCGA
>JAFAFZ010000016.1 GCA_023423215.1 Actinomycetes bacterium | reverse complement strand
TCCGTGACCTCCATCGCCCGGTAGCGGGAACGTGAGCCCACCACGACGTCGAAGCCTGCGGAGGCCAGCCGGGCGGCCAGGCCGCTTCCCGCCGGCCCGGTCCCCCCGAGCACACCGATCTGCATGGGGACACTGTGGTGCGACTCCCCCGGGGTCGCAACCGCGTCAGTCCCAGGGCACCGGCGTGCCGACCGGCAACCACACCCGCTCGCACGCGTCGCGACCCCGGTCCAGGTCCATCGCCTCCTCGAAGAACGGCGCCATCTGGCTCGGGTAGCAGCGCCGCGCCCGCATCTGCGTCGCACGCGACACCGGGCCGGACACGTCGTGCGGCGCCAGCTCCAACCCCAGGGGCGCCAGCTGCTCGGCCACCGCCTCGTCGTCCAGGTACGCGACGTAGGGGCGGTCCTCGTAGAAGCCGATCGGACGGTCGACGCTGCCGACCAGGCGCGCCGCGGCGAACGCCAGGATCCGGTGGTCGACGTGCCCGCCCAGCCCCGCAGCGACCAGCAGCGCGTCCGGCGGCGGGCCCTGGACCGGTCGCTCGAGGATCCGGCGCAGCCACCCCGACAGCTCGTCGACCAGGGGTTCGTCCGACAGATCACGGCTGCCGTCCAGCAGGTGGTCCGGGTCGTGGTCGCCGGTGCGCAGCAGCGCCTCTTCCCACCCTGCGGCCTTCCAGCGGTAGCCGAAGACCACGGCGGCGGCCGACTCCTCGCCCCGACGCCACCAGCTGACGTAGCGCGCACGCGAGGGCGTCGGGTGCACCCACGAGGTCCAGTTGCTGCGACCGAACGCGACGCGCACCTCGACGTCGCACCGCGACAGCACGCCGTCGCGCAGGCTCTGCCCGAGCGACAGCGGCACGTCGTCGTAGTGCGGCGACACGACCGTCACACGCGGCCGCGCGCCGCCGCTCCCGCGCCGAGCACGCACCCGCCCCACCAGCGTCGTCATCGCCCCGCTCCCCCCTCGCCCTCGTCGCGATGCTCGTCGCGATCGGTCTCGTCGCGGATGTCCCCGACGATCGCCTCGAGGATGTCCTCCAGCGTCACCAGACCCAACATCGCGCCGTCCTCCACGACGACCGCGACGTGGCGGCGCGCACGCCGCATGCGGGGCAGCACGTCCTCGAGGTGGTCCTCGGGTGCGACCCGCAGCGCCACCCGCACGATGCCCGCAGGGAGGAACCCGTCGCGCTCGTCGAGCGGGATCGAGATCAGGTCCTTCGCGTGCAGGAACCCCGTCACCGCGTCGGGGCCGTCGCCCAGCACCAGCACGCGCGAGTGGCCCGAGCGGTGCACCAGCTCCTCGGCCTGGGCGACCGAGGCGGTGTGCGGCACGGTCACCAGCTCGTCGCGTGGAGCCATCACCTCGTCGACGCGCACGTCCAGGAACCCCAGCGCCCCGACCAGCAGCTCGTGCTCGGACTCCTGCAGCTCACCGCCGGCACGCGACTCCTCGACCAGCACGGCCAGCTCGACGGCGGTGTGCGACTCGTCCAGCTCGTCGATCGGCTGCACGCCCACCAGCCGCGTGCCCAGGCGTGCGAGCCAGTACAGGGCCGCCACGGCGGGCCGCACCACGACCACGACGACGCGGTGGATCGGGGCGAGCAGCACGGCCACGCGCTCGGGCGCCGACAGCGCCAGCGACTTGGGCACCATCTCGCCGATCACCATGTGCACGAACGCCACGATGACGAGACCGAGCGCGACACCGATCGCGTGCGACACGCCACGCGGCAGGGCGCTGCGCCCGAGCAGGTCGGCGAGCCCCTCGCTGACCACGGGCTCGATCAACCAGCCGAGCAGCAGCGACACGACCGAGATCCCCAGCTGGCTGGCCGCCAGCTGCAGGTTCAGGTTGCGCATGCCGGCCAGCGCACGGTGTGCGCCGGCGCTCCCCTCCTCGGCGAGCTCCTCGATGCGCCCGCGTCGCGCTGCCATCAGCGAGAACTCGACCGCGACGAAGAAGCCGTTGGCGACGACCAGCACGATCGCCAGGACCAGGACGAGGAACGGGTTGGTCACGACGGGTCCTCGCCCGCGAGCGCCGCGCCCGGCGTCGGCGCGACCAGCTTCACCGTGGCGATGCGGCGGCCGTCCATCTCGACCACCTCGACCAGCCAGCCCTCGTGGTCGAACTGGTCCCCCACCGACGGGATCTGGCCCAGGCGGTCGAGCACGAAGCCCGCCAGCGTCTCGTAGCCGCCGGGCGGCACGACGAACCCGCAGGCCTCGGCCACCTCGTCCGGGTGCAGCATCCCCGACACGAGGTGGGCGCCGGCCCAGCGGCGCACCGTCGGCACACCGGCCCGCGGGTCGTGCTCGTCGTCGATGTCCCCGACGATCTCCTCGACCAGGTCCTCGAGCGTGATGATCCCCGCGGTGCCGCCGTACTCGTCGACCACCACCGCGAACTGGCCGGCAGCGCCCTGCAGCTCGAGCATCAGCGACTCGAGGTCCTTGGACTCGGGCACGGCGAGCACCGGACGCAGCAGCGTCGTCAGCGGCTCGGTCCGGCGCCGCGCCGGCGCCAGGCCGAGGACGTCCTTGATGTGCACGACACCGACGATGTCGTCCAGGTCGCCGGTGTGGACCGGGAAGCGCGACAGGCCGGTGCGGCCCGACTCGTCGATGAGGTCGCCGACGGTGGCGTCGCTGGCGAGCGCCTGCACCGCGACGCGCGGCGTGAGCGCGTCGGCCGCCGTCTTCTCGCCGAAGCGGAACGTGCGGTCGAGCAGCTCGGCGTCCTCGGGACGGATCGCGCCGGACTCCTCCGAGGACCGCACGAGGCGTCGCAGCTCCTGTCGGCTGCGCACGCTCGACAGCTCCTCCTGCGGCTCGACGCCGAGCAGGCGCACGAGGCGCTCCGCCGCCGCGTTGCACACCTTGATGACGGGGCCGAGGAGCAGGTTGAACCCGCGGAACGCCGCGGCGAGCGCCAGGACGGTCGGCACCGGCCGGGCCACCGCGATCGACTTCGGCACGAGCTCGCCGATCACCATCTGCACGATGGTCGTGAGCACCAGGGCCAGCACGACCGACACGCCGAGCGCCCGTCCCTCGCCGACCGCGCGCCCGACGAGCGGCTCGAGCGCGGTGGCGACCACCGGCTCCGCGAGCACGCCGAGGCCGAGGCTGCAGATCGTGATGCCGAGCTGCGCGCCCGAGAGGTTGTACGAGAGCCGCTGCAGGATCGACGTCGCGAGCCGCGCCGAGCGGCTGCCCGCGTCGGCCCGTGCCTGGAGCTGGGTGCGGTCGACCGCGACGAGCGAGAACTCGGCGGCGACGAACAGCGCGTTGGCGAGCACCAGCAGGACGACGGCGCCCACGCCGAGCACGGTCATCCGTGGTCCGTCACCGGGGCAGGTCCGACGCGCGGGCTGGACGACACCGGGGCGAGTGTACCGGCGGGCACGCGCCCACCGGCCGACGTGGGCGCCGCGTCGGCGCGCCGGGCGGACCCCGATACTTCGATGTTCGAAGTACACGGGTACGATCAGCGGCGATGTCCGCCGACACGTCTCCCCGGCCGAGCTCGACCGCACGCCGCGTCGACGCGGTGCGCGCCGCGGCCCGCCTCGCCAAGGTCGCCGGCTCCTCGCTCGCCGAGGCGGAGCTCACGCTCCCGCAGTACCGGGTGCTGGTCTTCCTGGCGGTCCGCAGCCGCCCGGCGACGCACGTGGCGGCACTGCTCGGCGTGAGCGCCTCGACGATGACCTCGGTGGTGGACGGCCTGGCGGCCCGCGGGCTCGTGTCGCGCTCGGCGGACCCGAGCGACCGCCGCCGGGTGCTGCTCGCCCTCACACCCGAGGGCGAACGGCTGCTGGCCGAGGGCGACGGGGTCGTCGGCGCCGGCATCGAGCGGCTGCTCGCGCGGCTCACCCCGGACGAGGCCGAGACCGTCGTCGTCGGGCTCGAGCTGCTGAACCAGGCGATGGAGGCGGCGCTCGAGGAGCGCTTCGGTCCGGGCTTCACCGATCCGGAGACCGGCACGTCGTGACCACCCTGGACGCCGCGCCCGCCTCCGCTGCTGCGGCCGGCACGCGAGCCGTGCTCGAGCTGCGCGGCGTCGGCTTCCGACGCGACGGCCGGGACCTGCTCGCGGCGATCGACTGGACCGTCCGCGCGGACGAGCGCTGGATCGTGCTGGGGGCCAACGGCAGCGGCAAGACCTCGCTCGTGCGCATCGCCTCGCTGTACGAGCATCCGAGCACCGGCACCGTCGACGTGCTCGGCCAGCGGCTCGGCCGCACCGACGTGCGGACCCTGCGGCGCAGCGTCGCGCTCGTCAGCCCCGCGCTCGTGGACATGATCCGCCCCCAGCTGACGGGCACCGAGGTCGTGATGTGCGCCAAGCACGCGGCGCTCGAGCCGTGGTGGCACACCTACACCCAGGCGGATCGCGACCGAGCCGACGAGCTGCTCCGGGCGCAGGGCGTCGGGTTCGCCGCCCGTCGCCCCTACGGCTCGCTGTCCTCGGGCGAGCGCCAGCGCGTGCTGCTGGCCCGCGCGCTGATGTCGGACCCCGGCCTGGTGCTGCTCGACGAGCCCAGCTCGGCGCTCGACCTGGGCGGCCGCGAACGCCTGGTCGACCGGCTCGACGCGCTCGCCGCCGATCCCGCCGCCGCGCCGATCGTGCTGGTCACCCACCACGTCGAGGAGATCCCGCCCGCGTTCACGCACCTGCTCGTGCTGGGTGGCGGGCGCATCCTGGGCGCCGGACCGATCGACGAGGTGCTGACCGACGCGCTGCTGAGCGAGGCGTTCGACCTGCCGCTGCACCTGGAGCGCCACGGCGGGCGCTGGTCGGCGCGTCGAGCCTGAGGTCCTCCGGCCGCCCTGCCGACCCCGCTACCCGGCGGTCGAGCCCTCCTGCGGCGCCGACGAGCCGACCTGCTCGAGCACCACGACGCTTCGACCACCGAGCGACACGGTGCTGGCGGGCTCGTGGCGCTCGTCGCGGGGCACGCCCGCGACCGCGGTGTCCAGCCGGGTCACCCAACCGGACCCCCAGCGCTCGGGCGGCAGCGTCCACGGCAGCGCCGCGTCGCCCAGGTTGAACCCGAGCAGCAGCGTCGATCCCGCGACGCGCTCGCCGCGCGGCCCGACCTCTTCCAGGTCGCCGTTCAACCACACCCCGACGCACTCGTTGCCGTCGTTCCAGTCCTCGGAGGTCATCTCCTGGCCGTGGCAGGTGAACCAGGCGACGTCGGGCAGATCGTGCCCGTTCACGGGTGCGCCGGTCAGGAACCGCCGGCGCTGCAGCACCCGGTGGCGCTGACGCAGCTGGATCAGCCGCTCGCTGAACTCGAGCAGCTCGGTGTCGACGTGCTCCCAGTCGACCCACGAGATCTCGTTGTCCTGCGCGTACCCGTTGTTGTTGCCGTGCTGGGTGCGACCCAGCTCGTCGCCGGCCAGCAGCATCGGCACGCCCTGGGACACGAGGAGCGTCGTCAGCAGGTTGCGCCGCTGGCGCGCCCGCAGCTCGAGCACCTCGGGTGAGTCCGTCGGCCCCTCGACCCCGCAGTTCCACGAGCGGTTGTCGTCGGTGCCGTCGCGGTTGTCCTCGCCGTTCGCGTCATTGCGCTTGTGCTCGTAGCTGACCAGGTCGGTCAACGTGAACCCGTCGTGGGCGGTGACGAAGTTGATGCTCGCGTGGGGACGACGCCCCTCGGCCTCGTACAGGTCGGACGATCCGGTGAGGCGCGCCGCGAACTCGCCCAGGTGTCCGGACTGGCCGCGCCAGACGTCGCGCACGCAGTCGCGGTAGCGGCCGTTCCACTCCGACCACAGCGGCGGGAAGTTGCCGACCTGGTAGCCGCCCTCGCCGACGTCCCACGGCTCGGCGATCAGCTTGACCTTCGACACCACCGGATCCTGCTGGATCAGGTCGAAGAAGGCGCTGAGGCGGTCGACGTCGTGCAGCTCGCGGGCGAGGGTCGCGGCCAGGTCGAAGCGGAACCCGTCGACGTGCATCTCCTCGACCCAGTACCGGAGGCTGTCCATGATGAGCTGCAGCACGTGCGGGTGCCGCATGTTCAGGCTGTTGCCCGTACCCGTGTAGTCCACGTAGATCGACGGGTCCTCGGGATCGAGCCGGTAGTAGGCGCGGTTGTCCAGGCCCTTGAAGCTGAGCACGGGTCCCCCGCCGCCGCCCTCGGCGGTGTGGTTGTAGACCACGTCGAGGATGACCTCGATGCCCGCCTCGTGCAGGGTCTTCACCATCACCTTGAACTCCTGCACCTGCTCGCCGGTGTGCCCGCCGACGGCGTACTCGTTGTGCGGAGCGAAGAACCCGATGCTGTTGTAGCCCCAGTAGTTGCGCAGGCCCATCTCGACCAGGCGCCGGTCGTGCACGAACTGGTGCGTCGGCATGAGCTCGATGGCGGTGACGCCGAGCCGGTGCAGGTGGTCGATGACCGGAGGCGCGCACAGCCCGAGGTACGTGCCCCGGTGCTGCTCGGGCACGCCGGGGTGCAGCTGCGTCAGGCCCTTGACGTGCGCCTCGTACAGCACGGTCTCGTGCCACGGGGTCGACGGCCGCCGGTCCTGACCCCAGTCGAACCAGGGGTTGATGACGACCGAGCGCGGCACGTACGGCGCCGAGTCGGGGTGGTCCTCGTCGCCGTCGCCGTCCGCGTCGACGGCGTCGTTCCAGCGGATCGACCCCGAGATCGCCTTGGCGTACGGGTCGAGCAGCAGCTTGGAGCGCTCCTGCAGGTCGCCCGGCACACGCCGCGGACCGCTCGCGCGGAACCCGTAGCGGGTGCCCGGACCGACGTCGGGCAGGTACCCGTGCCAGACCGAGCCGACGCACTCCGGCAGCCGGACCCGGATCTCGGTGTCGTCGTCGTCGAAGAGGCAGAGCTCGACGGTCTCGGCGGCGTCGGAGAACACCGAGAAGTTCGTGCCCGCGCCGTCCCACGTCGCACCCAGCGGGTACGGATGGCCCGGCCAGACCCGCACGGGCGCGCCGGCGCGGATCACGCGCGGGCCCCGAGCACGTCCAGCAGCCGGGCGCGGGACCGTTCGATCTCGTCCGCCAGCAACCGGTCAAGCATCGGCATCCACATCGATCCGCCGTAGTGCAGCGACATCACCAGCTGCGAGCGGGCGTCGCCCGGACCCGCGTGCACGGTCGCCTCGAGCACCCAGTCGCTGTGGGTGCGGTCGTCCAGCTCACGCCGCTCGAAGCGCGCGACCGACGGAGAGGTGGCGACGGTGCGCACCATGCGGATGCGCTTGGACCGACGCAGCGGTCCGAGCTGGCCCCGCAGGTCGACCGACCAGGCCGGCCCGTCGTCGCTCGGATCCGCGTCCGCAGGCACCGCCCTCGGCACGATGTCGAGCCAGTCGGGATAGGTCCCGAGGTCCGACACGACGGCGTAGAGCTCCTCGGCCGGCACGTCGGCCTCGAGCGTTGCGGTCACGTCCACCGGCGCACCGCCGGGCTCGGGCTCATCGCACCATTGTGGCGCGGACCGGCTCAGCCGCCGGCCGTCGGGGTGGTGTCGGCGGGCACCAGGTCCGGGATCGAGGGCGGCACGGTCGGCTCGGGCGCGACCGCACGAGCCACCGGCCGGCTGCCGTAGGCGGCCTTCAGGAGCGGGTACGGGTTGACCGCGTCGCCGCCGGCCGGATGGATCTCGAAGTGCAGGTGCGGCGAGGTGCCCTTGGCGTTGCCGGTGTCGCCGACGTAGCCGACCAGGTCACCCGCGTCGACCCGCTTGCCGTCCGCCACGCCCTCGGCGAAGGCCGAGAGGTGGGCGTAGTAGTACTCGGTGCCCGATTCGCCGACCACCCAGAGCTTGTTGCCCCCGAGCGTGCCGACCCCCACTCGGGCGATGACCCCGTTCTCGGACGCGATCAGCGGCGCACCGTACGGGGCGAAGATGTCGGTGCCCTGGTGCCAGTGCGCGGACGCGGTGCCGGTCATGCGGGGGTAGCCCCAGCTGTCGATGAACTCGACCTCGGCGGCGACGGGGAACACGAACCCGTCGACGTAGGCGTGGGCGCCGGCCTCGTAGGCGCGCAGCTGCTCGGTCGCGGTGAGCACCGAGGCGAAGGCCAGCGGGACCTGGGCCGCGGTCTGGGTCAGGACCGATTGCGCCTCGCCCAGCCGGGCGGCGAGCTTCGCCTGCGAGGAGGTCAGCTCCTCCTTGGCCTGCTCGTAGGCTCGGACCAGTCGCTCGTGCTGGAGCACGACGACGTCCAGGTAGCGGCGTGCGACGCCCAGGTCGACGAAGTCCGAGGTGTCGAGCAGGGCGAAGGTGTCGGTCCGGCCGGTCATGTACGCGGTGACCGCGTGGTCGCGCAGCTCCTTGCGCGCCTCGGCCGCCGTCGCGACCGCGGTGCGCACGTCGCCGTCCATCTGGTCGAGCTGGGCGGTCAGGTCCGTGACAAGCTCCGCACGCTCGGCCAGGCGCTGCTGCGCCGCCGCCAGGTCGGCCTGGGCCGCGGCCAGGATCTTCTTCGCCTCGGCGACGCGCTCGGGCAGCACCGTGACCGACCGCGGGTCGAAGCTGCGCTGCGCGAGGGGGATGTCCGCGCCGTCGTCGGCGCCGGGATCGACGAGGAAGGGCACACGCGGGTCCTCGGCGAGCTCGGGCGGGATCGGGGGCGTGTAGATCGTGGTCGTCGTGGTCGACTCCTCCGGGTTCGTCCCGGGCGTGGTCGTGGTGCTG
>JAFAFZ010000590.1 GCA_023423215.1 Actinomycetes bacterium | reverse complement strand
TTCCGGTTCTGGGCGGGCGACGACACGGACGCGTCGATCGTCATAGACGCCGAGGGGTTGCTGTACGTGTCGGTCGAGTACGAGCGCGGCAACGCCCGCGCCGCCGAGGTGGGCCAGCTGATGAAGCTGGACCCGCGCCGGCCCGACGACCCGCTGGTCTGGAAGTACGACGACCGGCCCGCCGCCACGGCGGGCTTCTGGACGACTCCGGCGCTCTACGAGGACGTCGTCATCGCGGCGACCAACGGCGGCACGCTGCTCGCGGTCGACGCGGCGACCGGGGTCGAGCGATGGTCGATCGAGCTGACGGGTCCGACCTGGCAGTCGCCGGTCGTGGTCGAGGACACCCTGGTCTACGGCGACTGCGCCGGCACGCTGCGCGGCTACGACGTCTCGGACACCACCGTCGTCCCGCCGCAGCTCTGGGAGGTGCAGCTCGGCGGCTGCATCGAGTCGACCCCGGCGGTCTGGGACGGGTCGATCTGGGTCGGCACCCGCGCCGGGCGGTTCTTCGCGCTGCGGGACGACGGCACGCTCACCTCGCCCACCGCGAACGTCGCGGCCGCCGGCGGCGAGTAGCGGGAGGTCCGATCTCTCGGTGCGATCGTGTGCGCCCAGCGCACGGGATCGCACCAGAAGATCGGGAGGAGAGGATCGACCGGCAGATCAGGTGCCGGGCGACTCGATCTGGGCGCGCACCCGATCGCGGAACTCGACGAACTCGGGCAGGGACCGTGCGTCGTCGGGGCGGTCGTGACGCCCGGCGAACGGGCCCAGCTCGTCGAAGACGACACGACCCGGCCGAGCGCTCAGCGCGATGACGCGGTCCGCCAGGAAGGCCGCCTCCTCGACGCCGTGGGTGATGAACAGGACGGTCTTGTCGGCTGCGGCGCGGATGCGCAGGAGCTCGCCCTGCAGCCGCTCGCGGGTGATGGCGTCGAGCGCCGCGAAGGGCTCGTCCATCAGCAGGACCTGGGGGTCGTTGGCGAGCACGCGGGCGATCTGGCAGCGCTGCTGCATGCCGCCCGAGAGCTCGTAGGGCCGACGGTCCGCCACGTCGGACAGCCCGACCAGCTCGAGCTGCGACTCCGCGAGACGCCGGCGGTCGGGCTTGGGGATGCGACGCATGCGGGGGCCGAACTCGACGTTCCCCCGGACGGTCAGCCAGGGGTAGAGGTTGGGCTGCTGGAACACGACGCCGCGGTCGGGTGCGGGCCCGTGCACGACCTCGCCGCCGACGAGCACCTCGCCCGTCGTCGGCTCGAGGAACCCGGCGACCATCTGCAGCAGCGTCGTCTTGCCGCAGCCGGACGGGCCGACGATGCAGACGAACTGGCCGTGGTCGATGGTCAGGTCGACCGGAGCCAGGGCGGGGAGCGCCGTTGCTCCCCGCCCGTAGGTCTGGCTCACCCCGCGCAGCTCGACGTCGCGACCGCCCGACGCACCGGTGGCGTGCCCGGCGCGCGTGGACCGTGGGTCCGAGGGGGTCGTGGTGTCGTCCGCGTCGGCCATGGATCAGCCGCCGACGTTCTCGGCGAACTTGGCGATGACGGCGTCGGCGTAGGTCTGCTCCGGCGCCAGCTCCTCGATCTCACCGAGATCCAGGTTGAACTCCGCGGCGGCGTACAGGTTCGTCGCCAGACCACCGCCCAGGTAGTCGTCGCCGGCCTGCTCCTCGGCGGTGAGGAAGATCAGGTCACCGGCCTGCTCGTCGACCTCCTCAGGGGTCAGGTTCAGCTCGGTCGCGACGGCGTCGAGCCAGGTGTCCTTATCGCTGCGGTAGAGCTCGACGGCCTTGTCCTGCTGGTCGACCCAGGTCTGCACCACGTCGGGGTACTGCTCGGCGAACTCGGTGCGCACCACGGCCAGGTCGTAGGTGGTCTTGCCCTGCTCCGCCAGCTCCGCGCTGGTGATCAGGACCTTGCCGCCGTCGCCGATCAGCTCGGCGAGCGTCGGGTTCCACACGTAGGCGCCGTCGATGTCGCCACGCTGCCACGCCGCGGCGATGTCCGCGGGTTCGGAGTCGATGATCTCGACGCTCGTCGGGTCGACGCCCTCGGACTCGAGCGCGGCGAGCAGGCTGTAGTGGGCGGTCGACGCGAACGGCGTCGCGACCTTCTTGCCCTCGAGCGCTGCCAGGTCCTCGATGCCGTCCTTGACGACGAGCGCCTCGGCGTCGCCGATCACGTCGTGGATCCACGGCACCTGGTACTCGATGCCGTTCGAGATGCCGCGTGAGACGGGGCTGGAGCCGGCCAGGCCGATGTCGATGCTGCCCGCGACGATCGCCTCGTTGACCGCGCCGCCGGAGTCGAAGATCTTCCACTCGATCTCGACGTCGGGCAGGGCCTCCTCGAGGTAGCCCAGCTGCTTCACGGCGAGGTCGCCGTTGGGGATCGCCTGGTAGCCGATGACCAGCTTCTCGGGCTGGTCGGAACCGGCCTCGGTCGACTCGCTCGACCCGTCGCCGCTCGTGCCGCCCTCACTGTCGCTGCCGCAGGCCGCCGCCACCAGCCCGAGGGCGGCGACGAGGACCAGGGCGAACAGCGCGCGCAACCGCGTGGTGCCTCTCATGATGGGTGCTCCTTGTGTGTCGGCTCCCGGCAGCCGTGCCGGGAGCAGCTGGCCGCGTGCACCACCGGATCGGGGGCGCACCGCGAGGTGGGCGCGGCTCATGCGAGGCCACGCCACGGGGTGAGTCGACGCTCGGCGAACTTCACGAGCTGGTCGAGGAGGATCGCGGTCAGACCGATCACGATGATGCAGAGGATCGCGACGTCGGTCTGGTTGTACTTCTTGGTCTGCCAGGCGAGGCCGCCGATGCCCGGGATGCCGTCCGAGGTCTCGGCGGCGACGATCGTGGTGAAGGCGAACCCGATCGCCAGGCGCAGGCCGGTCAGCAGCTCGGGCAGCACCGAGGGCAGCGTCACGAAGACCAGCGCCTGGACGCGGTTCGCGCCGAGCGAGCGAGCGGAGTCGAGGCGCCCCTTCGGCACCCCCTCGACCCCCGAGATGACCGAGAGCGTGATCGGTGCGACGGCCGCCAGGAACAGCAGCCAGACCTTCGACACGTCCTCGATGCCGAACCAGATGATGAGCAGGCTGAAGTAGGCGAGCGGCGGGATGGACCGGATGAAGTCGACGAACGGCTCGAGCACGCGACGCACGGGGCGGATCGTCGCCATGACGAGGCCGAGCGGGATGCCGATGACGAGCGCGAAGAAGATGCCGCGCAGCAGTCGCCACAGGCTCGCCCAGAGGTGCTCCCACAGGTAGTAGTTCGACAGCCCTCGCTGCTCTCGCCCGGTCGCGGTCTGCGTCGTCGTGACGGACTCGATGAAGCGGCGCCAGACGTCTGCGGGGTGCGGGACGAAGAGCGGGTCCCACACCTCGAGCTCGGCGACGATCCACCAGCCGACGAGGAAGGCGACGACCGCGGCGAGGCTGAGCAGCCACCCGCGATCACGAGGCGGTCGGTCGACCTTTCCTACCTTTTCGCCATAACCGATCATATTGGTCGGGTATCTTGGTGCGCCTCGGGCGTGCGGTGCAAACGGGCGGGAGCCACGCCGCAGCGGGTCCCGGGTTTTGTTCAGCGTCTCGCCGGATCGGCCGATCACCACTGGGTGATGGGGCTGTCATCCGAGGAACCGCGACGTCCGCAGGACGGGGTCGGCGACGTCGCGCGCCCGGGCGAGCCCGGCGACGCCGACGCTCGGCGCGCGGCCACCGCGCTCGATGACGGGCCGACCCCCACTGCACCGCCGAGCGAAGCGCCGACGGCTGCGGCGGCGACCGCCGACGGGCCGACCGGCCGCGACCACGACCACTCCGGCGTGTCGCGCCGTGGCGGCCTGCCGACCCGCGACCCCGGTCGCAGCCTGTCGGGTTCGACCGGGATCGACCCCGAGGCGCTCGTCGCGTTCGACCTGGGCATCGACCCCGAGCTGGTCGAGGCGGTGCGCGCGGTCGAAACCTCGGCCGCAGCGCCCGTCCACCTGCTGGCCCCCACGCCGACGGTCGCACCGCCGACCCCTGCGCACGCGCCGGCCACCACCACGACGCACACGGCCGAGCCGGCGACCGCCCTCGTCGAGCCGGAGACGGCACCGACGACGCGCACCCGTCGCGCCGTGCAGCTCGCGACCGGCCAGGCGGGCGTCGCGTTCGTCGCCGTCGTCGCGGGCTGCCTCGCGTGGTGGTTCTCGAACCGACATGCGCTGCCGCTGCTCTACGCGGACGCCCGCTCGCACATGACGATCTCGCGCCGCCTGCTGGACGGACCGAACCACAGCCTCGTGCAGCTCGGCACGGTGTGGCTGCCGCTCCCCCACCTCGTCGTCGCCCCGTTCACGATGATCACGGCCTGGTGGCGCTCGGGGTTCGCGGTCATGCCGGTGAACCTGCTCTGCCTGGTCATCGAGGCGATCGCGCTGTTCCGCATCGTGCTGCTCGCCGGTCGGTCGCGGCTGGGCGCGTGGATCGCGGTGCTGCTGCTCGTCACCAACCCCGGCTGGCTGTACCTGCACACGACCTCGCTCGGCGAGCCGGTGCTCTTCGCCGCCATCCTCGCGACCGTGGCCGGGCTGGCCGGATGGGTGCGCAGCGAGAAGCCGTACTCGGGTGGCGAGCTCGCGCTGTTCTGCGGCCTGCCCGCGGCCGCGGCCGCCCTGTCGCGCTACGACGGCTGGGCCATGGCGGCAGCCGGCGGCGCCTTCGTCCTGGTCGTCGCGCAGATGCGCTGGCACCAGTGGCGCTACACCCTGCGGTGCCTGCGGGGCTACGCCATCCCGCCGATGATCGCCGCCGCCTGGTGGTTCTGGTTCAACTTCGTGAACTGGGGCGATCCGCTCGAGTTCCAGCGCGGCAGGTACTCGGCGCAGGCGCAGCAGGACATCCTGGACCGCGCCGGCCTGCTGCCCGACAAGGGCGACCTCGGCCGTTCGATCGACACCTACGTCACCGCGACGCTCCAGGGATCGGGCCGCTGGATCCTGCTCGCCGCGCTGGTCGGCGCGGCGATCTGGGCGGTGGTCGGTCGCTGGAAGGTGAGCGCACTCGCGCCGTGGCTGCTGGTGGTGGTGCCCGTCGGCTTCTACGTGATGTCGCTCTACACCGGACAGATCGCGCTGCGGCTCGGCGGTCAGGCCGGCGAGTCGATGTTCAACCTGCGCTACGGGCTCCAGGTCCTGCCCGGCATCGCGGCGATGGTCGGTCTGGGCGTCGCCGTCCTGGCCGGAGCGGACCGTCGCGACGGCTCGGCCCGGTGGCGACGTCCGGTCGTCGCCGTCGGTGCACTCGCACTCGTCGCGGGCAGCGCGGCGTCGTGGTGGCCCGAGTGGCAGCAGGTGCCGGTGATCGCCGAGGGCCTCCAGCAGCGCGACCTGGGCGACCCCGCCTGGCGCGGTGCCGAGTACCTGCACCAGCACGCCGTCGTCGACGACCCGGACGGCGGGCTCATCCTGATCGACGACTCGGTCAACCCGATGCTGCCCGTCATCGGCGCCGACCTGGACCGGGTCAGCGCGCCGTTCTCCGGGCCGCGCTGGGCGCGTGGCCTGCGCGACCTGGACCGGGCCGAGTGGATCTTCGCCGACACCGCCGGGGACGGCGACGCGGTCGCGCAGGCGATCGCCCGAGACCCGGGCTTCGACGCCGACTTCCGCCCCGTCCTCCAGGACGGCACCGTCACCGTGTACCAGCGACGGGACGTGGCATGAGCCAGGACACCACCGCCTCGCGAGCACCCGACGCCGGCACGCCGCCGGGGGTCGCGCGCGAGCGGCACACCCCGCGACGTCGCATGGGCGAGATCCTCGTCGACCACGGCGTGCTCAGCCCCGAGCTGCTGGACCGCCGCCTGATCGAGCAGCGTGAAGAGGGCTCTCCACTCGGACGCATCCTCATGTCGCACGGCGACGTCACCCGACTGCAGCTGTGGGCGGCCCTCGCCGAGGCCTGGAACATCGACTCGATCGACCTGATCGCGAACCCGCCGGACCCGGCGCTGCTGGACGGCATCGACTCGACGGTGCTGCTCTCCGAGCGGTGGATCCCGGTGCGGCTCGAGCACACCGGGACGGGCGAACCGGTCGCGGTGGTCGCGGTCTGCGACGAGCCGGACGCGGAGCTCGGGCGGGTCGTCGCCGAACGGCTCGACGTGCCCTGGGTGCGCTTCATGGCCACGACCGACTGGGACGTCGAGCAGGCGATCCTGGCCGCGTACAGCCAGCAGCTCGTCACGCGCGCCGCGTACGAGCTCGCGGAGCAGCGGCCCGAGCTCTCCGCAGCCGATCCGATCGCCGGCTGGCAGAAGGTCGCCGGGCTGCTGCTGCCGCTCTCGCTGCTGATCGGCGCGCTCGTCAACTGGCGCGTGACGCTGCTGTCGGTGCTGGTCGCGCTGAACATCGTGTTCAGCATCGGCGTGGCCTTCAAGCTGTTCGCGTGCGTCGTCGGCATGGCGAAGCTGCGCCGCATCCGCCGCCGTGCGCGCCGAGCGCAACGCGCCGCGGCGCGAGCCGCCCGCAGCACGGACGGACAGGACGCGACCGGCGCGACGTCGGGCCACGAGGCGCTCCCCGCGCACGCGATGGAGGTCGGCCACCCGCTCGTCGAGGGTCGCACCGAGGGGTGGGACATCCCCGACCACGAGCTGCCGACGTTCACGATCCTGGTGCCCGCGTACCACGAGTCGAACGTCGTCAGCGACGTCGTCGCCAGCGTCTCCGCGCTCGACTACCCCCTGTCCAAGCTGCAGGTGCTGCTGCTGCTCGAGGCGGACGACACCGAGACGATCCTGGCGGCGAAGGCCGCTCGTCCACCGGACTTCGTTCGGTTGGTGGTCGTGCCGCCGGGCGGACCGCAGACCAAGCCCAAGGCGTGCAACGTGGGCCTGGCGATGGCCGAGGGCGAGTTCCTCGTCATCTATGACGCCGAGGACCAGCCCGAGCCGGGCCAGCTGCGAGAGGTCGTCGCCGCGTTCCGCCGCTCGTCGCCCGAGACGGTCTGCGTGCAGGCACGCCTGAACTACTTCAACACCGAGACGAACATCCTCACGCGCATGTTCACGCTCGAGTACTCGTTCTGGTTCGACTACATGCTCCCCGGCCTGGACGCGCTGAAGCTGCCGATCCCGCTCGGCGGCACCTCGAACCACTTCCGGGTCGACGCGCTGCGCGAGCTCGGCGGCTGGGATCCGTTCAACGTGACCGAGGACGCCGACCTGGGCGTGCGCGCCTCGGCGCTCGGACTCGAGGTCGGCATCATCGACTCCACCACCTGGGAAGAGGCCTGCTCGGAGTGGCGCGCCTGGATCCGTCAGCGCACGCGGTGGATCAAGGGCTACATGGTCACGACGCTGGTGCAGCTGAAGCACCCGTGGCAGGCGTGGCGCAGCCTCGGCGTGCGCGGCATGGTCGGCCTGATCGGGCTGATCGCCGGCACCCCGGCGCTCTTCCTGGCGGCACCGCTCGTGTGGCTCTTCTTCCTGTACACGTTCCTGGGCGGTGTGGTCCCGCAGTTCGCGCTGCCGGCGTGGACCCAGACGATGACGTTCCTGACCCTCGTCGTCGGCAACGGCGCGATGGTGCTGCTGACGGCGCTGGCCGCGCGGCGCCGGCGCAACAACCGGCTGGCGGCGTACGCGCTGTTGAACCCCGCGTACTGGGTGCTGCACTCGATCGCCGCGTGGCGTGCGCTGTTCCAGCTGGTGACGAAGCCGTCGCACTGGGAGAAGACCCCGCACGGCATCGTGCACGGCCCCCTCGTGGCCGAGTCCAGGGACTGAGCAGGAAATTTCCTCACGCGCTCGTCGCGACCCATCTCCCAGGCAGCGAGGCCGGGCTTCGCCAGTGATCCCAAGGGATCCCGGCGTGTCAGGAGGCGTCCAGCACTCCTGCGCTGCGCTGAATTCAGTTCAGAAATCCTTGCTGAGCGCTTGATCCGGCATTGACTACTTTGTCAATCTGGACCGGCCCAGCAGGCGAGCTGGGCTTGGCGTTTGGGGAGATCTCATGAGGAAAGCCCGTATCTGGGGCGCGTGTGCTGTCGCGTCCCTCGGACTGCTGGGAGCGGCCTGCGTGCCGCCGGTGACCGGACCACCGAACATCGCACCGATCGCGGTGGCGACCGCGACGCCCGAGACCGGCGACGCGCCGCTCGAGGTGCAGTTCAGCTCGGCGGGATCGGTCGATCCCGACGGATCGATCTTCTCGTACGCGTGGGACTTCGGCGACGGCGGCACGTCGACCGCGGCCGACCCGGTCCACACCTACGCAGCCGCCGGCACCTACACCGCGACGCTGAAGGTCACCGACAACCGCGCCGCGTGGAAGACCGCGACCGTCACGGTCACGGTGACGAACGCGCCGCCGCCCAACGTGGCGCCGACGGCCGCCGCCACCGCCACCCCGACCGCCGGCCAGGCACCGCTCGAGGTCGCCTTCGACTCGGCCGGCTCCGTCGACACCGACGGCACCATCGAGTCCTACGAGTGGGACTTCGGCGACTCGAACGCCGGCAGCGGCGCGACGACCTCGCACACCTACACGACCGCCGGCACCTACACCGCGACGCTGACGGTCACCGACGACGACGGCGCCACCGGCACCGCCTCGGTCACGGTGAGCGTCTCGCCCGCGGACGACCCGAACGGCCGCTACGTCAGCGCCGCGGGCACCGACGCGGGTGACTGCTCGACCAGCGCAGCCCCCTGCCTGACCATCGGCTACGCCGTGGGCCAGGCCGTCGCCGGCAACACGGTCTACGTCGCCGCCGGCGCCTACCCCGAGCTCGTCTCGGTCACCAAGGCGCTGTCGTTCCGCGGCGCCAACGCCGGCATCGCCGGCAGCGGCACCCGCGGCCTCGAGAGCGTCGTGAAGGGCTTCCGCACCCCGGGCAACCCGGGCACGACCCAGATCGACGTCACCATCGACGGCTTCCAGATCGACCCGCAGGGTGACACGGCGCTGATCAGCGCATCGCTGCAGCCGCTGGTGTGGCTGCGCGGTGGCGCCAACGGCGTCACGGTCACCAACAACGTGTTCGACGGTGGCCCGACCACCCCGAACTGCTCGTTCAACTGCACGACGATGACCGACGCCGCCTTCGGCGTGCACTCCGGCACCGTCGACTTCTCGGACAACCTGGTCACCGACTTCCGTCGCCCGATCAACATCCAGCAGCCGGTGGGCGCTCCCGCGACCAACGCGACCGTCGCCGACAACGTCATCACCAACTTCACGTCCCGAGCCGTCTCCATCGCCGGTTCCACCGGCGTGCAGATGCTCGGCCAGACCGTCTCCGGCAACCTCATCTCGGGCGCCGGCTACGTCGCCCCGTCGGGTCCCGCCGGCATGACGATCTCGAACCAGGGGAACACCGTGACCGGCAACACCATCACGGGTGTCGCCTCCGGCGTCTACGTCGACCTCTGCAAGAAGTTCGTCACGAACAACAACTCGATCGTGAACAACACGATCACCGGCAACGGCGGCGGCGTGAACATCAGCGTCAACACCGACGGCGGCCAGTGCGTGAACTCCGCGACCGAGGGTTCGGGCGGTTGGGTCGTCGGCGGCGGTCGCCTGAACGGGCTGACCATCACCGGCAACGACCTGTCCGGCAACACCAACTACGCCATCCGCCACGCCGCCTACAACTGGGGCTTCTTCACGGCGACGGCGCCGATCAGCGCCGGGCCGTTCGACGCCAGCTGCAACTGGTACGGCACGGCGACCGGCCCCGAGGTCATCTCGGCCGCCTACCCGCCGGGCACCGTCCCGACCGGCACCTTCAAGGTCATCAACACCGACGCACCGCACGCCCAGCTGACCACGACGCCGTGGCTCACCTCGGCCGGGGGCGCCTGCGACGGAGGGGCCTGAGACGCGGGATCCGCTCCGGCCGCTGCGA
>JAFAFZ010000570.1 GCA_023423215.1 Actinomycetes bacterium | reverse complement strand
CCTGCCCCCCCCCCCCCGCCCCGCCCGCGACCCGGCGGCGCACACGGTACCGTCGGCTCCCGGTGCGCCCGGCCACGTCCGGGGCGTGCACGGCGGGGACGAGTATCGTGGCCCGTCTCATGGAACGACTCCGGGCGCCACAGGGCGACGTCGAGCTGGCCTGCTACCCGCCGCGCACCAACGACACGCGACGGGCCTGGGACGCGGCCGACGAGTACGTGCTCGCGCACCTGGCCGGCGAGCCGGGTGCCGGGGCCGCCGACGACGAGCCGGGAACGAGCGCACCGGTCGACCTGTCGGGCGCGGTCGTGCTCGTCAACGACAGCTCGGGGGCGCTCGCGACCGTGCTGGCCGGCTCCCCGGAGGGCGTGCAGCCCGTCGTGTACGGCGACTCGTACCGGTCACAGCTCGCCACCGTCGACAACCTCGAGCGGAACGGCATCGACGTCGACCGCGTGACGCTGCTGGACAGCCTCGATCCGCTCCCCGATCGCATCGACGTGCTCGTCGTGAAGATCCCCCGCACCCTGGCGCTGCTCGAGCTCCAGCTCGCTCGCCTGGCGCCGCACCTGCACGAGGGCTCCGTGGTGGTGGGCTCTGGCATGACCAAGCACGTGCACACCTCGACGATCGAGGCGTTCGAGCGCCTGGTCGGCCCCACGCGCACCTCGCTCGCCCGGAAGAAGGCCCGGCTGCTGCACGCCACGCGCGACGTGGCGCTGCCGGTCGCGCCCGAGCCGGAGACCTCGACCTACGAGGTCGAGCCAGGCGGCGTGCAGGTGCACCACCACGCCGGCGTGTTCGCGTCCGAGCGCCTGGACATCGGCACCCGCTTCTTCCTCGAGCACCTGCCCGACACCGGACGTGGCGACGTGACCATCGTCGACCTCGGCTGCGGCAACGGCGTCGTCGGCGTGGTGGCCGCGCTGGACAACCCCGACGCGGACGTCGTGTTCGTCGACGAGTCGTTCCTCGCCGTCGAGTCCGCTCGTCGGACCGTGCAGGCGAACCTGCCCGACGACGGCGGCACCGAGCTGGTCGTCGGCGACGGGCTGCGACGGGCGAAGGGGCGTGAGCCGCTCGAGCGGGCCAGCGTCGACCTGGTGTTCAACAACCCGCCGTTCCACGAGGACCACGCGCTGAGCGACGCGACGGCCTGGCAGATGTTCACCGACGCCCACGTCGTGCTGCGCTCGGGCGGTCAGCTCTGGGTGGTCGGCAACCGGCACCTGGCGTACCACGCCAAGCTCAAGCGCATCTTCGGCAACTGCGACGTGATCGCGTCGAACTCGAAGTTCGTCGTCTACCGCGCGACCCGTCGCTGAGCGGCTACCGGTCGGCCGACCAGGCCAGCGCGCCCCGTGCGGCGGCACGAGCGGTCGCAAAGGTCGCCTGGAGCAGGTAGCCCCCGGTGGGGGCGTCCCAGTCGAGCATCTCACCGGCCAGGAAGACGCCGGGCCGTCGTCGCAGCATGAGGCGCTCGTCGAGCTCGTCCCAGACGACCCCGCCCGCAGTCGAGATCGCTCGGTCGAGGCCCTGCAGGCCGTGCACGCGCAACGGCACGTCGTGCACCAGCTCGGCCAGGGCGACCCGATCCCGGGGCAGCTCGTTGCCGGTGGCCTCGCGCAGCAGGCCGACCGCGACCGGCGCCAGACCGAGCGCACGCCCGAGCACCTTCGAGGTCGAGTCGCCGGGCCGGGTCCGGCGCAGACGCCTCCGCGTCGCGTCCGGATCGAGGTCGGGTCGCAGGTCGATCCGCAGCTCGGCCTCGCCCTGCGCGTCGAGCGCGGCGCGCACCTGTCGACCGAGCGCGTACACCGCGCCACCCTCGAGCCCGTCCTCCACGACCATCAGCTCACCCCGCACCGCCTCGCCGACGCCCGAGACCCGCACCGCGACGTTCTTGACCGGCGTCCCCGCGCAGCGTTCGACGAAGATCGGCGTCCAGTCCACCAGCACCCCGCAGTTCGAGGCCCGCAGCGGCGCGACCTCGACGCCGTCGGCGCGCAGGACGTCGACCCACGCGCCGTCCGCGCCCACCTTCGGCCACGACGCGCCGCCGAGGCAGAGCACGACCACGTCGGCCTCCTCGGACCGCACGGAGCCGTCGTGCTCGAGCCGCACCCGCACCCGCTCGGTCGACGCCTCGTCCCCCGTCGAGCCCCAACCGAGCCACGACGTCGAGGTCAGGACCCGCACGCCGAGATCTGCGAGCCGCGCCTGCCAGGCGGCGAGCAGCGACGTGGCACGCAGCGACTCCGGGAACACCCGGCCGCTGGTCCCGACGAACGTCGGCTCGCCCAGGCCGGCGCTCCACGCGCGCAGGTCGTCCGGGTCGAAGGAGCGCAGCGCGGGTTCGAGGGGCGCTGCCGCCGGGCCGTAGCGGCGCAGGAACGCGTCGAGCGGTTCGGAGTGGGTCAGGTTCAGCCCACCCCGCCCGGCCAGGACGAACTTCCGGGCGAGCGACGGCATGCGCTCGACCACGGTGACGCGCAGCCCGGCGTCGGCGAGCACCTCGGCGGCGTACAGGCCGCCGGGTCCCCCGCCGACGACCAGTGCGGAGTCGCCGTCGGGCCCGGTGCGCATCGACGGAGTCTGCCCCAGCGCAGGAGCGTGGAGCGCACGCCCGTATCCTCGATCGGGTGCAGCACCAGGACCCGATCGACGTGGATCGCAGCGACCCCGAGGACCGCCGTTGGGTGCACGACGCCATCGCCACGGTGGACGCGGACGCCAACCGCTCGGCGGACACGCACCTGCTCGTCGTGCCGCTGCCGGCCTCGTGGGGCGTGCAGCTCTACCTGAAGGACGAGTCGACGCACCCCAGCGGCTCGCTGAAGCACCGCCTGGCCCGCTCGCTGTTCCTGTACGGGCTGGCGAACGGCTGGATCCACCGTGACACCACGATCGTCGAGGCCAGCTCCGGCTCGACCGCCGTGTCCGAGGCCTACTTCGCCCGCATGCTCGGCCTGCCCTTCATCGCCGTGGTGCCCCGGGTGACGAGCCCCGAGAAGCTCGAGCTGATCGAACGCCAGGGCGGCCACTGCCACGCCGTCGACCACGCCGGCGACGTCGAGACCACCGCCCGCCGCATCGCCGCGGACTGCGGCGGGCACTTCATGGACCAGTTCACCTACGCCGAGCGGGCGACGGACTGGCGAGGCAACAACAACATCGCCGAGTCGATCTTCGAGCAGCTCTCGATGGAGCCGCACCCGGTGCCCGAGTGGATCGTCGTGGGCGCCGGGACGGGCGGCACCTCCGCGACGATCGGTCGCTACCTGCGCTACCGCCGCCACGCCACCCGGCTCCTGGTCGTCGACCCGGAGCGCTCGGCGTTCTTCGAGGGATGGACCGAACAGGACCCCGCCGTGACCCGCGACGGCACGTCACGCATCGAGGGCATCGGCCGGCCACGGGTCGAGGCCTCGTTCGTCCCCACGGTCATCGACCGGATGATGACCGTGCCCGACGCCGCATCGGTCGCGGCGATGCAGTACGTCGAGGCGGTGCTGGGCCGACGGGTGGGGCCGTCGACGGGCACCAACCTGTGGGGCGCCCTGCACGTCGTGGCCGAGCTGCGCGCCGCCGGACGCCAGGGCTCGGTCGTGACCCTGATCTGCGACAGCGGTGAGCGCTACGCCCACACGTTCCACTCGCCGGCCTGGCTGCGCGAGCAGGGGCTGGACCCGGCGCCCCACCGTGCGCACCTGGAACGCCTGCTCGGCGAGCCCACGGCGGGCTGACGGCGGCCTCGACCGCCCACCCGACCCCCGCTTCTCGGAACGAATCGTTCGCAGGACGGTCGGATCGTTCCGAGAACCTCGACGCCACCGGATTCTCGGAACGAATCGTTCGCGAAACGGTCGATTCGTTCCGAGATCGGTGCGCACGCCGCCTTCTCGGTGGGCCGCCGGTTTTTCGGAACGAATCGTTCGCGCAACGGTCGGATCATTCCGAGAAGCTCGACCCGGCCGGATTCTCGGAACGATTCGTTCGCGAAACGGTCGGATCGTTCCGAGTTCGGTGGCGCTGGCGGGGGGGCCGAGGCGGGCTCAGTCCTCGGCGCCGAGGTGGGCGCGCTCGCCGTCGCGATCGAAGATCGCCAGGAGCTCGGCCGGACCGCCGTGGGCGCCGATCCAGTGCGGTGTCATCGTAGAGAACTCGGCCGCCTCACCCGTGCGCACCAGGCGCTCGCGGTCGCCGAGCACCAGCCGCACGGTGCCCTCGAGCACGTAGAACCAGTCCCGACCGGGGTGCACGTCGGTCTCGACGGGCCCCGCGGACGGCGACATGCGCACCTTCGAGACCATGCGCCCGGTGCTGTCCTGCTCGCGCGTGAGGGGCCACACGACGTTGCCGTGGATCTCGCAGCGGCGGGGCCGGATGATGACGTCCTCGTCGTCGGCGACGTCGACCAGGTCGTCGATGGTGGTGGCGAGCGCCCGGGCGATCGGCGCCAGCTGGTCCAGCGCGACCCGTCGGCGTCCTGTCTCGATGCGGCTCAGCGTCGAGGCGTTCAACATCGTGCGTCGCGACAGCTCGTCGAGGGACCACCCACGCGCCTGGCGCAGCGCTCGGATGCGTTGGCGCACCCGGCGTTCGACGTCGTCGTAGGGAGCGTCGGCCTCCGTCGTGCTCGTTTCCGTCACGGTCGACCTCCGGGTCGTCATGCCATTCCAGCAACTGCTCTTGCCATTCTAGCCCAGCGTCGTACGTTGGCGACATGGCTCCCGAC
>JAFAFZ010000432.1 GCA_023423215.1 Actinomycetes bacterium | reverse complement strand
CCGACCCCCCCGGGCCGGTCTCGTTGTCGCTCGTCGTCCGGAGCGTGGCGCTCAGTCGACGTCGATCTGGCGACGGCGCTGGATGACCTCGTCGATGATGCCGTACTCCTGCGCCTGCTCGGCGGTGAACCAGCGGTCGCGGTCCGAGTCCAGGTTGATCTGCTCGGGCGTCTGACCGGTGTGCTCTGCGATGCGCTCGGCGAGCAGCTGCTTGATGTACTTGAGCTGCTCGGCCTGGATGGCGATGTCGGTCGCCTGGCCCTGCATGCCCGCCGAGGGCTGGTGCATCATGATCCGGGCGTGCGGCAGGGCGAAGCGCTTGCCGCGTGCGCCGGCCGCCAGCAGGAACTGCCCCATCGACGCGGCCAGGCCCATGCAGATGGTGCCGACGTCGGGCGACACGAACTGCATCGTGTCGTAGATGGCCATGCCGGCGGTGACCGAGCCACCAGGCGAGTTGATGTAGAGCCAGATGTCCTTCTGGTCGTCCTCGGCCTCGAGGTAGAGCAGCTGGGCGGTCAGGAAGTTGGCGACCTGGTCGTTGACCTCGGACCCGAGGAACACGATGCGGTTCTTCAGCAGCCGGGCGTAGATGTCGGCCGAGGGCTCCATGCCGGAACCGTTCTGCGCCAGCGCCGGAGCGGCGGCGAGGAACGGCGGCACAGCGGGTGTGTCGGACGTGTGCATAGGCGGTGAGGCTAACGCGGTCGCACGCCATCGATGCGCCGCCGGATCGCCGGTCCAGTGGCCCGGGACCGCCCGGTAGATTGGCCGGACCGTGCGGACGTGGCGGAACTGGCAGACGCGCTGGGTTTAGGTCCCAGTGCCCGAGAGGGCGTGGGGGTTCGAGTCCCCCCGTCCGCACCACCTCCAGCGCCGGTCGATGTGGTCGTCCCGCATGCGAACCGACCTGGGTACCGTCGGCGTGTGGCACGCATGCACCGACTCGACGAGCTCCTGGTGGACGAGGGCATCGGCACCGCCGAGGTCTGCCTGGGGGACGACGACGCCGAGTCCTACGGCGACCAGATCCCGCTCGCCGACGGGATCGCGTTCGCCCGGGCCCAGGGCCGCCACCTGATCCCCTCCTCGCCGTTCGAGCACGCCGACGCGCCGTCCTGCCAGGTCGTACGCCTCCGCCTCCCGCTCGAGTGGGAGCAGGGTCCGGTCGACGACCACCCGATCGAGCCCGACGAGGACCTGTGGTTCGAGGCGCACTGCGGCGGGCGGGACCTGTTGACCCACTGGTCGTGCCACACGTTCCCCGGCCGCATGACGGCGTGGTGTCCCGACCGCAGCGACCGCTACTGCGTGTCGCTCGACGAGATGGGCGAGATGTCCGTCGCCACCGGGTACTTCGTGCGTGGGTTCCTCGCAGGCAACGCGCCGGACATCCCCGTGGACGGCGAGTGGAACACCGCAGAGGAGGACGGCGTCGCCTGGGAATCCGCGCTCGAGGCGTTCCATCGCGAAGGCTCGTGGCGCCACCACTGGCACACGTGCGAGGACTGCGGTCGGGTGCTCCTGCCGACCAACCACACCGGCCGGTGTGCCCACCACGCGGCAGCGCCGTCGGAGTGATCTGGCCGGCCCGGAGCCGTGGCGTTCGATCACGCGGCTGGACATCGAACCCGAAGGTCACCCGTCCGAGGAGCCACGTACGCTCCTCCGATGGCCGAGGACTGGTACGGCGTCCGGACCGTGTACCGGCACGAGGCACTCGAGGTCTACGAGGAGCGGGTGACGATCTGGCGTGCCGACTCCGTCGGGGCCGCGATCGCGCTGGCCGAGGACGAGGCAGCGGAGTACAGCAGCATCCTCGACATCACGTGCCTCGACCTCGTGCAGGCCTATCGGCTCGCGGACGACGTGGGCTCCGGAGCCGAGGTCTTCTCGTTGATGCGGGAATCCGACCTGGACGCCGAGCGGTACCTCGACGCCTTCTTCGACACGGGCACCGAGCGCAACCGCGCCGTCTGACCGGAGGGCAACCCGGACGGCGACCGAGATCGCGCCCGTTTCGGCGCAAGACGGCGCGGAACGATCTGCTCCTCGATCCGCGCCACCTGGCTACGGTGGCCGTCGAACGCTTCGGGGACGGGGGTCGATCGTGCGGCGAGCAGCGGGTGGGAGTCGGGTTCGGCTGACGGCGGTCGGCGTCGTGGGCACCGTGGTCGCGCTGGCGGCCGGGTGCGTCCCGCCGCCACCACCGACCGCCGAGCAGCAGGTCGCGACGCTGGTGCAGTTCGTCGAGCAGACCCGCGGCCATGAGTTCGTGACCGACCCGGTCGTGGAGTTCGTCGATCCCGCGACCTTCGAGGCCGACGTGCTCGCCAACCTGGCCGCCGAGGAGACGGCGATCGCGCCGGACGACACCGCGTTCACGGCGTTGGACTGGATCGACGAGTCCCAGGACCTGATCACCGAGTACCGCAAGGCGTACGGCGGCGGCGTGGTCGGCTACTACGACCCGAGCGACGCGACGCTGCGGGTGCGCGGCACCGAGCTCACGCCGTACCGGCGAGAGGTCGTCGTGCACGAGCTCACGCACGCCCTCGACGACCAGGTCCACGACCTGTCCGAGCTGTCCTCCGAGGGACTGCTCGACTCGCAGTACCTGGCGAAGCTCGTCGCGATCGAGGGCAGCGCCGAACGGGTGCGCCGTCGCTTCGTCGACACGCTGAACCCGATCGAGGCGCTCCAGAGCCTCGCCGAGCAGCTCGCGGCCAGCGACGACCCGGAGCTGCTGACGATCCCGATCACGCTGCTCACCCTCACCTCCGCCCCGTACCTGCGCGGCGTGCAGTTCACCGCCGAGCTGGTCACGCAGCTCGGCAACCCGGCCGGTCCCGACCTGTCCCTCACGCGCTACCCGGCCAACGCCGAGCAGGCCTTCGACACCACGAAGTTCCTGGCCGAGGAGTCCGCGGTGGCCGTCGTTGCGCCTCCGACCGACGCCGGCGCTCCCGCGGTCCGGTCCGGCGTGTTCGACCCGCTCCTGCTCAGCCTCGTGCTGCGCGACGGCCTGGTCCTGGCCGAGCTGGACCCGGTCACCGACGGCTGGAACGGCGGGAGCTACACCTCGTGGGAGTCGACCACCGGCGCCTGCATCCGGGTCGACACTGCCTGGGAGTCGCCCGAGGACGCCGCATCGATCGTCTCGGCGCTCGCCGACTGGGCCGACCGACACGGCGGCACGCTGGTCGAGACCTTCCCGGACGGCTCGGTGCGCTTCACACGTTGCGACTGAGCACCCGTCGCAACGGAGGACACCTCGCTGCACGCCGTTAGCGTGGTCCGCCGTGGGACCGACCGCCGTGCTCCTCTTGTCCTGCCCGGACCAGCCGGGCGTCGTCGCGACCGTCGCCGACTTCGTCTGGCGCAACGGCGGCAACATCGTGCACGCCGAGCAGCACACCGACACGACCGACGGCGTGTTCTTCCAGCGCGTCGAGTTCGAGCTCGACGGGTTCGCCTTCCCACGGGAGAAGCTGGGCTTCGCCTTCCAGCCGATCGCGGACCGCTTCGGCATGGACGTCACGATACGCTTCTCGGACGAGCTCCCCCGGCTGGCGGTCCTCGCCTCGAAGGCGCCGCACTGCCTGGTCGACCTGCTCTCTCGCTGGCACGCCGGCGAGCTCGCCGCCGAGCTCGTGCTCGTCGCGTCGAACCACCCCGACCACCGAGAGCTCTGCGGCTTCTTCGGGGTGCCGTTCCACGAATTGCCCGTCGGCGACGACCCCGCCGCACAGGACCGGGCGATGCGCGAGCTCCTGGCGTCCGAGCGGATCGACCTGGTCGTCCTGGCGCGCTACATGCGGGTCCTGTCCCCCGAGTTCGTCGACGAGTGGCCGAACCGGATCATCAACATCCACCACTCGTTCCTGCCTGCCTTCGTCGGGGCGAACCCGTACCGCCAGGCCCACGAGCGGGGCGTGAAGATCATCGGGGCGACCGCGCACTTCGTGACCGCCGAGCTGGACGAGGGCCCGATCATCGACCAGGACGTGGCGCACATCACGCATCGCGACGGCGTCGTCGAGCTGACCCGCAAGGGGCGCGACCTCGAGGTGACCGTGCTGGCTCGTGCGCTGCGAGCGCAGCTCGAGCACCGGGTGCTGCCCTGGGGCAACCGCACCGTCGTCTTCGCCTGAGCGAGGCGCGGGCCCGCTCCGCCGCGACGCTGCCGCCGGCGCGTTCCACGGCGCCCGCCGGGTTCGGCCAGACTGCGCCGATGCCCGAGGGCCACACCATCCACCGGCTCGCGAAGGACCTGAGCTCGACGCTCGCCGGCGCACCCGTCACCGCCTGGTCCCCGCAGGGCCGCTTCGCTGACGGAGCCGCCCGCCTCGACGGCCACGAGCTCGTCCACGCCGAGGCGTGGGGCAAGTACCTCTTCTGCGACTTCGGCATCGACGAGGTGCTCCACGTCCACCTCGGGCTGATCGGCAAGTTCCGCCCGAAGCGTGCGCCGATCCCCGATCCGGTCGGGGCCATCCGCCTGCGCCTCGAGAACGAGGCGACCGCGTGGGACCTGTCCGGACCGACCCGCTGCGAGCTCGTCGACCCCTCGACCCAGGACCTGATCGTGTCGAAGCTCGGAGCCGACCCGCTCCGGCGCGACGCGGACGTCGCGACCGCCCGGGCGGCGTTCGCCGCGACGATCCGACCCGTGGGGGCGATGCTGCTCGAGCAGACCGTCATCGCCGGCATCGGCAACGTCTACCGCGCCGAGGTGCTGTTCCTCTGCGGCATCCACCCCACACGACCGTCGAACACGCTCACGGACGAGGAGTTCGACTCGATCTGGTCCGAGACCGTCCGCCTGATGCGCATCGGGCTGCGGCTGGGACGCATCGTCACGACCGACCCGGACGAGATCGGCGTCCCGCGCTCGCGCATGGCCGCCCACGATCGGCTCTACGTGTACCACCGAGAGCACTGCCGCTGGGGCGGCACGCCGCTGGGCACGATCGACGTGGGCGGGCGGCCGATCTCGTTCTGCCCGGAGCACCAGCCGGCACCGCGCCGCCCCCGTCGGCGACCAGCGCGACCGGCGCGACCGGCACGTTCGGCTCGCTCCCCGAGGACGGCGTGAGCGTGCGCGTGCACGACCTGTCCACGCCGGCGGCGATCGTCGACCTGGCGGCGCTCGACCACAACATCGACGCGATGTCCCAGCAGCGACCGGGCGCGTCGCTGCGTCCGCACGTGAAGGCGTTCAAGTCGACCGAGCTCGCCCGACACGTCGCGACCCGAGGCGCGCACCACCGGTTCTGCGCCGCGACCCTGCGCGAGCTCGAGGGCATGGCCGCGGCGGGGCTCGGCGAGGACCTGCTGCTGGCGAACGAGACCCTGGACGGGCCGCGACTGCGGCGACTGGTCGAGACCTCGGGCGCTCGCATCACCGTCGCGGTCGACTCGGTCGAGACGCTCGAGGTCGCGGCGCACGCCGGGGCCGAGGTGCTCGTCGACGTCGACGTCGGCCTGCCGCGCTGCGGTTGTGCCGTCGACGCGGCCGGACCGCTCGCGGAGCGGGCGCGGCGGCTCGGCGTGGTCGTGCGAGGCGTCATGGGCTACGAGGGCCACGTGATGGGCAACCCCGATCGTGCGCTGCGCGCGGCAGCGGTCGCCGAGTCGATGGCGCAGCTCCGGGCGGCGCACGACGCTGTCGGCGGCGACATCACCTCGGCCGGTGGCACCGGCACCTACGACCTGCACGACTGGGCCGGCGAGGTGCAGGCGGGCTCGTACCTGCTGATGGACACGCACTACGCGCAGCTCGGATTGCCGTTCCGCCAGGCGCTGACCGTCGAGACGACGGTCGTGTCGCGGTCCCCGGAGAAGGGCTGGGCGGTGCTCGACGCCGGGTTGAAGGCGTTCGGCATGGACCACGGCGACCCGTCGGTGCAGCCCTGGCAGGACGGCGTGGCGCCGACCGTGTTCTTCTGCTCGGACGAGCACACGACCGTGCTCGCCGAGCAGCTGCCGGCGGTCGGCACCCGCGTCCGCATGGTGCCCGCCCACATCGACCCGACCGTGGCGCTGCACGAGCGCCTGCACGTGGTCGACACCCGTGACGCCTCGGGTGGCACCGAGGTCGTCGACGTGTGGCCGGTCGACCTGCGCGGCTGGTGAGCCGGGTCAGCTCGGCTCGTCCGCTGCGCCGGATCGCGCCGCGGCGACCAGCAGGGGCCGGGTGGCCGCGGCGCTGAGCAGCCCGATCACGGCGGCACCCACGACCACCGCCAACAGCTGGAG
>JAFAFZ010000431.1 GCA_023423215.1 Actinomycetes bacterium | reverse complement strand
ACCGTGCACAGCGCCGGCACCGGCTGCCTCGATCCCGACGAGCACCACGCTCCGAGCGTCGACCCACGGGCCTTCGACCCGGACGGCGTCGCGCCGTCCTCGGGCGCTGGTCCGGCGCCCGCCTCGGACGGGCTGCCGCTCGCCGAGCTGGGCCGGCGGGTCGTGCGCAGCGTGCTCGAGGACGGGCTCGAGGTCGTGCACACGCCCGAGGCGCTGGTCACCTGGCACGAACCGCAGCCGGCCCGGACCGAGGCGGGCGACGAGCTGCGGCTGCGGTGGGCGCAGCAGGCGATCGACGCGATCGCACGCACGCCGATCCCCGACGGGGACCTGCTCGCCCGCTCCGCCACCGTCGGCGGCATCGCCGCGGCGAGGCTGCGCCGACGCCGCGAGGCGCGGCGGCTCTTCGCCGTCGCGAGCCGGGCTCGTCCGGACGTCGCGAAGCACTGGGTGCGCTGGGCCGTCGCCCACGTCCCCCCGGCGGCGGACCACATCTGGGAGCCGCCCCTCGACCGGAGCGACGAGTCGATCGAACCGTTCGAGCCGGACGCGCCCCGCGACCTGGACGACTTCGGGAACGTGTGCGACCCGGACGCCGCGCCGCATGTCGCCGACGACGACACCGCCGGATCGGAGCCTGGCCGGGTCGCAGTCGCCCGGTAGGGTGGTCGGCCGCGGCGAGCCGCGGGCCCTCGTCCCCGCTCGACCGCCCCGAAGGGAGAGCGACATGTCCTCAGTGGTGACCGACACCGCCGCGGCCGGAGCGATCGACGCCGTCAAGATCTACGGCGAGGGCGACACCGAGGTCCGCGCGCTCGACGGCGTCACGGTCAGCTTCGAGCGCAGCCGCTTCACCGCGATCATGGGCCCCTCGGGCTCGGGCAAGTCGACGCTCATGCACTGCCTGGCCGGCCTCGACCGCTTGTCGGACGGCCGGGTGTTCATCGGCGACACCTACCTGGACACGCTGAGCGAGGCGCACCTGACCGAGCTGCGCCGCGATCGCATCGGCTTCATCTTCCAGGCGTTCAACCTGATCCCGACGCTCTCGGCGGCCGAGAACATCACGCTCCCCATGGACCTGGCCGGCCGCAAGCCCGACGTCGAGTGGATGGACCAGGTGATCGACACCGTCGGTCTCCGCCCCCGTCTGGCCCACCGGCCGAGCGAGCTATCCGGCGGCCAGCAGCAGCGCGTCGCGGTCGCACGGGCACTGGCGAGCCAGCCCGAGATCGTCTTCGCGGACGAGCCGACGGGCAACCTGGACTCGCGCTCCGGCTCGGACCTGCTCGAGTTCATGCGCCACGCCGTGTCGGACCTGGGACAGACCATCGTCATGGTCACCCACGACCCCACGGCGGCCGCCCACGCGGACCGCGTGGTGTTCCTGGCCGACGGCCAGATCCGCGACGAGATGATCGAGCCCACCGCGGAGCGGGTGCTCGACCTCATGAAGCAGCTCGGGGACTGAACCCGCCGTGTTCCGCGTCGCGCTGAAGGACATCCTGGCGCGCAAGCGCCGACTGGTCACCACGGGCCTGGCGATCGTGCTGGGCATCGCGTTCCTGACCGGCACCCAGGTCCTGTCCACGGTCCTGAAGGACTCGATCGAGTCGATCATCGGTGACGTCTACGACGGCTTCGACGCCGTGGTGCGGTCGCCGCAGGTCCAGGACGTCGGCTTCGGCCAGGAGCTGCGCAGCCCGGTGCCGGCCGACCTGGTCGAGCAGGTCGCCGTCGTCGACGGCGTCCAGAGCGCGCGTGGGGTCGTCGAGACGACCACCGCGCAGCTCGTCGGCACCGACGGCAAGATCGTCGGCTCCAGCTTCGGCCCGCCAACCCTCGTCTACAACTGGATCGACGACCCCGACCTGCAGCTCGGCAAGCTGACGAAGGGGCACGAGCCCCGGGCGGACGACGAGATCGTTCTCGACTTCCAGAGCGCCGAGCAGGCCGGCTACTCCGTCGGCGACCAGGTCCAGATCTCGGCCTCGGGCGGCGCCGAGCAGTTCGAGCTGGTCGGCCTGGCCGGCCTGGGCGAGGACGGCACGCAGTCGAGCGGGGCCCGTGTGCTGCTGTTCACGACCCCGACCGCGCAGCGCCTCGGCCAGCTGCCGGACCAGTTCAGCTACGTCGCAGCGCACGCGGTCGACGGCGTGAGCCAGACCGACCTCGCCCGGGCGATCGCGGACGACCTTCCCCAGCAGCAGGTGCTGACCGGCGAGGAGTGGACGACCGAGAACCAGGAGGCGATCTCGCAGTTCGTCGACATCCTGTCGACCTTCGTCACGGTGTTCGGCTACATCGCGCTCTTCGTCGCCTGCTTCATCATCTACAACACCTTCTCGATCCTCGTCGCCCAGCGCACGCGCGAGACGGCGCTGCTGCGGGCCATCGGCGCGCAGCGCCGCCAGGTGCTCTCCGCGACCGTGCTCGAGGCAGCGATCGTCGGCCTGGTCGCGTCGGTGCTCGGCCTCGTGCTCGGCGCAGTGCTCGGCGCGGTGCTCAAGGTCGTCGTCGGCGAGTTCTTCACGGTCCCCTCCGGGCTGCCGTCGGTGCCGGCGGCCGCGGTGATCTCGGCCTTCGTCATCGGCATCGGCGTCACGGTCCTGTCGGGGCTGGTCCCCGCCTGGCGCTCGACGCGGGTGCCGCCCATCGCGGCGCTGTCCGACGTCGCGGTGGATCGATCCAGCGTGTCGGTCGGCCGTGTCGTGTGGGGCTCGCTGTTCCTGGTCGTCGGCGTCACGCTGCTCGGGTTCGGCCTGGCCGACGCGGGCGGCAACCCGCTCGTGCTCTTCGGGGGCGGCGCAGTGCTGTTCCTCGTCTCGGTCGCCGTCATCCTGGCCCCGCTCATCGCCGCCCCGGTCAGCCGGCTGCTGGCCTGGCCGTTCTCACGCGGCGGTTCCGTCACACCGCGACTCGCCGGCGAGAACGCGGCGCGCAACCCGCGACGCACCGCAGCGACCGCAGCAGCGCTGACCATCGGCGTCCCGCTCGTCACGCTGATCGCGATCATGGCCAGCTCGATCAAGGCCAGCGTCGACCAGGCGGTGAGCTCGTCGGTCAAGGCGGACTACATCGTCAGCGCCGGCACCTTCGCGTTCGGCACCGGCATCCCGACCGGTGCCATCGACGAGATCCGCGCCCTGCCCGACGTCGAGCTGGCCAGCCCCGTGCGGTTCGGGCCGTTCCGCCTGACCGACGCCTACGCGCAGCGCAAGGTCGCGGGGCAGGCCGAGGAGGCGCCCACGGGGACCGGCGCGACCGACACCGCGCCGCCGGGCCAGGACGACTTCGTGCTGGGCATCGAGCCCGACACCTTCTTCCAGGTCGTCGACCTGGGCGAGTTGGAGGGGTCGCCCGAGGACCTCGTCCCCGGCACGATGGCGGCGCTGGCCAAGGTCGCCGAGGACCGTGGTTGGCGGGTCGGCGACCGCATCCCCGTGTACTTCGCACAGACCGGCGTGCAGGAGCTCGAGCTGGCGCTCACCTTCGACACCGACGCCGGTACCGGTAACTACTTCATCCCGATGGAGACCTTCGAGGCGAACTCGCTCTCGCTGTTCAACGTCGACTTCCTCGACTACGTGGTGGCGGCACCCGACGCGGACCTGGGCGAGCTGCGCGAGCAGCTCGACGAGATCGTGGCGGACTCGCCCGCCATCACGGTGCAGGACCTCCAGGAGTACGCCGACGCCCAGACCGCGCCGTTCGACACGTTCCTGGCGATCGTCTACGGCCTGCTGGGCCTTGCGGTCATCATCGCCCTGATCGGCATCGCGAACACGCTGTCGCTGTCGGTGCTGGAACGCACCCGCGAGCTCGGCCTGCTGCGAGCGGTCGGCATGAAGCGGGGGCAGCTCCGGGGCACGATCATCGGCGAGTCGATGATCATCGCCGTGTTCGGCACGCTCATCGGCCTGGCCATCGGCATCGCCTTCTCGTTCGCGCTGTCACGGGTGATCGCGGCCGACTCGCCCGACCTGTTCCGCTACACGCTGCCGATCGTCCAGCTCATCGCGATCACGCTGATCGCGGCGATCGCCGGCGTGTTCGCCGCGGTGCTGCCGGCGTGGCGCGCGTCGCGGCTCGACGTGCTGAAGGCGATCTCGTCGGTCTGACCCCAGTCCCAGGCCCGCACTCCCGACCCGACCCGGAGCCCCGTTGTCCCTCGACCCCGACCACCTGCCGAAGAGCACCCTCGAGTTCCTCGAGGAGCGCCACCTCGCGACGCTCACGACGCTGCGCGCGGATGGCTCGCCGCACGTCGTGCCGGTCGGGTTCAGCTACGACCCGACCACCAAGTTGGTACGGATCATCACCTTCGACGGCTCGACCAAGGTCCGCAACGCGGCGCGCGGCGGACGCGCGGTGGTGAGCCAGGTCGACGGCGGCCGCTGGCTCTCGCTCGAAGGCACCATCGAGGTGACCTCGGACCCGGAGCGGGTCGCCGCGGCCGTCGCGGGCTACAGCGCGCGGTACCGCGAGCCGGGCGAGCGCACGGACCGCGTCGCGCTCGAGATCAGCGTCGACCGCATCCTCGGCCGAGCCTGAACCGCGAGGCGCTTCCGCGGAAGCGTCCGCCGGCACCGTTCCACGGGGCCGCCGCCGCTCAGCCCCCGAAGTCGGGGCCGTCGGCCGGTAGGTCGTCCACCTTGGCGGCTGCGCCGACCGCGGCGACCGTCGCGATCGACGGGCCGGCCAGCAGCGCGACGGTGCCGATCACGGCGACGGCCACGCCGATCGTGTCCAGGCCCGTGACCAGGACGCCGAGCCCGCAGAACGCACCCACGCCGCCGGCGACCCCCATGGGCGCGGCCGCGGCCTCGTGCGCCGCGTACCAGGCGGCGTCGCTGCGGCGGGTGGACGGCAGGCGCACACCGACGAACCCGTTCGGGCGGAGCCGCCGCTGCGAGCCGAGCCAGCACGTCCACAGCTCGGCCCCACCCGCGAGGAGCAGCGCCAGGCCGACGAGCACCTGCGTCATGTCGGCCGACGCGCCATCAGTCGACGGGCGCGATGTCGGTCGCGGTCCAGTACGCCTTCATGTCGCTGATCTTGCCCTCGTCGTCGAAGGTGAACACGTCGATGATGTCGACCGCGAACTTGCTGTCCCCGATCTTGGTGACGGCGCGCAGCGGCGCGGCGGCGAAGCGGTCGACGGCGCGGATGGGACCGGTCACCAGCAGCTCGAGCGAGTCGGCCATCTGGTGCGTGCCGGTGAAGAACTCGCGGATGGCGTCGTGGCCGACGAAGGCGGGGGCGTCGACCGGATCGGCCACCACGGCGTCCGTGGCGAATACGGCGACGATGCCGTCGATGTCCCCGGCGGTGTGCGCCGCGGTGTACGCCTGGACGGCGGCCTTCATCTCGTCGGTCGTCGGCATGTGGTCCCCCGGGATGCGGGTCTGACGGGTCGTCAGACGCTGGTCACGTCACCCTAGTGCCGCGTGCCGGGCACCCGATCTGCGCCATGATGCGCCCGTGCCCGCGCTCCGGACCGAGATCACCGAGATCGTGACCGGCCTGGCGATGTTGGGCCACGCCACGCTCGACGACGTCCTCGGCGGCGGACGACCGGCCGCCCTGCACCACGTCGACGACCAGGCGTGGCAGCGCCTGCGCGACGCCCGTCACGACCGTGCGCACGACCACGACTTCCTGGCGGCGTGGAACAACGGCCGAGCCTTCCTGCTCGCCGAGGACGGCCTGCGCGGCCGCCCACCGCTGCTGGTCGAGTGGACCGGCGGCCGACGGGACCCGGGCGACGGCGTCGTCCCGGCCGACCTGCGCATCGACCACGTCTACCTCGTCAGCTGCAAGTACCTCTCGAAGGTGCTGCACAACGCCTCGCCGTGGGCGCTGTTCGACCGCTGCCTCTCCGGTGCGGCGGCGGGCCGCTCGGACGCCGACTGGTTCGACGCCGTCGCACCGGCCGAGCACCAGGAGCTCTACCAGCACGTGCGACGCGCGGTCGGCGGCGACCTGGAGCTGCCCGAGGCCGTGGCCGCGCTCACGAAGACCCAGCGCCGCGAGCTGCGCACGCGCATCCCCAAGGACTGGGGCGACGACGCGACGCGTGCCGCGTACACCCGCCTGACCACCACCGCGGCGAAGGCCTCCGCTGCCCGCTGGCGCGAGCGGCTCGACGGCGACCGCGCCGCGGCGACGATGCTGTGGCGCCTGCTCCGGCTGTCGGCCGCGCCCTACTTC
>JAFAFZ010000408.1 GCA_023423215.1 Actinomycetes bacterium | reverse complement strand
GAGCAGCAGCGCCACGTTGTCGGCGTCGCTCGCCCCCTCGCCGGCGTAGCGCGCGGAGCGCACGCCGGGCGCGCCGCCGAGGCGGTCGACCTCGAGGCCCGAGTCGTCCGCCAGCGCGGCGTCTCCGGTCGCCCGCACCAGCGCCACGGCCTTCAGGCGTGCGTTGCCGACGAACGTGTCGGCGTCCTCGATCACCTCGGGCACGTCGTCCGGCCGGGCGAGCAGCTCGACCTCGGGCGCGTGGTCGGCGAGCAGCTCGATCAGCTCGGCGACCTTCTTCGGGTTGGCCGAGGCGAGCACCACCCGGCTCGGCAGCTCGGCGGCCACGGGACCGCCGCTCAGCGGCCGAACTGGCGCGGCGACGGCGGCACCGACAGGTACTCGCGCTGCAGCTCGTGGATCTGGCGGATGCCGCCCTCGGCCAGGACGAGCAGCTCGTCGAGCTCCTGCCGGCTGAACGGCGCGCCCTCGGCGGTGCCCTGCACCTCGACGAAGAGGCCCTTGCCGGTCATCACGACGTTCATGTCGGTCTCGGCGTTCGAGTCCTCGATGTAGGGCAGGTCCAGGACCGGCTCGCCGTCCACGACGCCGACCGAGATGGCGGCCAGCTCGGCCAGCAGCGGCACGTCCGACAGGAGCCCGGCCTGCACCATGCGGGTGAGGCAGTCGTGCAGGGCGAGGTAGGCGCCCGAGATGGCGGCGGTGCGTGTGCCTCCGTCCGCCTGGAGCACGTCGCAGTCGATGAGGATCTGGCGTTCACCCAGCGCCTTCATGTCGGTGACCGAGCGCAGCGCACGACCGATCAGGCGCTGGATCTCCTGCGTGCGACCCTTGGGCCCCTTGGTCTCGCGACGGATGCGCTCGGGCGACGCGGCCGGCAGCATCGAGTACTCGGCCGTGACCCAGCCCTTGCCGCTGTTGCGCATCCACCGCGGAACGTCCTCGTCCAGCATGGCGGTGCACAGCACCTTCGTCTCGCCGAAGGTCACGAGCACGGACCCCTGGGCGTACGCGGTGAAGTCGCGCTCGAAGCTGTGCGGCCGGAGCTCGTTCCCTGCACGTCCGTCTGGTCTCACGCTGTCTCCTCCTGCGGGTGGTGCCGCCAGACTAGGGCGGGGCCCCGACAGGGTCCGACTGCTCAGAGCTCGGCGATCGCCGAGCGGAGCGCGCTCGAACGGTCCTGCCAGTTGCCCGATCCGGCCGGGGTCGGCGCCGCCGGCGAGAACAGCACGATCCCGCGCGCCATGCCATCGTCGCGAGCAGCGTCCTGGCGAGCGGGTTCCGCGCGACCATCGACGTTCGCCGAGGTCCGGGTGCCGAGCGCGTCGACCGCGGCCCGCACGGCGTCCGCCAGCGAGGTGACCGTCGCGACGACGTCGATCCCTGCCCCGCGCGCCAGCTCGTCGCCCGTGTCGAGCAGGGCGACGGCGCACAGCTCTCCCGCCGGCCAGCGGGCCGCCTCGTCCGCGAGCGGGGCGACGCTGACACCACGGGCGGCGCCGCCCAGGAGGACCACCGTCGGCACGCCCTGCGTGCGCGCCCACGCCAGACCGGCGGCGGTCGCGGACGGGTTCGACGCGAGCGCGTCGTCGACGAAGGTCAACCCCGGGAAGCGTCCGCTGGTCGGGCCGTCGCACAGGTCCAGGCGTCCGGGCATGCTGCGAGCCGCCGCCTGCAGGACGGCGGCGTCGTCGAACCGCTGGGCGCCGAGCCGGTGCACGACCTCGGCGGCGAGCGCCGCGTTCTGCACCCGCTGCGCGGGCAGCTCGCCCGCGC
Organism: Actinomycetes bacterium; assembly: GCA_023423215.1. Classification (GTDB taxonomy): domain Bacteria; phylum Actinomycetota; class Acidimicrobiia; order Acidimicrobiales; family Microtrichaceae; genus JAFAFZ01. Next base: position 2,334 of record JAFAFZ010000408.1, on the reverse strand, counting down.
CGGACGGCGGGTCGACGACCACCGGGTCGAACGGCGCCGCGGCACGACACGCCTCGACACTCGCCGAGGACACGATCACGGTCGGGGCGCGGCGCACGCCGTCACCCAACACCCGCAGCTTGTCGGCGTGGTACTGCTCGACGCCGCCGTGCCAGTCCAGGTGGTCCTCGGTCAGCGAGGTCAGCACCGCGACGTCGGGCACGTGGTGCAGGTCCGCCGCCTGGTAGCTCGAGATCTCGAGCACGACGATCGGTGCCTGCGCGTCCCAGCCGTCCGCGAACACGGGGATGCCCAGGTTGCCGGCGATGCCGACGCGCAGCCCGGCGGCCCGTGCGAGGTGACCGACCAGGTCGGTGGTGGTCGACTTTCCCTTCGTCCCGGTGATGGCGACGACGGTGCGATCGTCGCCGTGGGTACCGAGCCAGAGGTCGACCGGGGTCGTCATGCGTGCGCCGCGAGCGCGGGCCTCGACGAGCTCGGGCAGGTACCGGGGGAAGCCCGGCGAGCGCACGAACACCTCGGCCGAGGCGACGGCGTCCTCGAGGGCGACGACCGGAAGGCCCTCGATCTCGTCGCCGACCGCCCGTCCGGTGTCGACCAGCACCAGCGTCGATGGATCGGCCCCCCGGATCGCCGGCACGGCCGCTCGCACGTCGGCACCCAGGCCCAGCAGCACGACACGACGGCCGGTCAGGTCGTCCAGGCGCATCAGGCGGCGCCCGGGTCGGCCGAGGCGCCGTCCGAGTCAGGACCCGCTGCGCCGTCGACCGCGAGCCCGGCCCCGAGGCCGCCGATCATCGACCGGTACTCCTCGGGCAGGTCGTCGAGGGCGTCGAGGCGTAGGTAGTCCGTCGGGACCGCACCGATCTCGGCGAGCACGCCGAGCGCCTCGTCACGCAGGCCGGCCGGCACGACCTGGTCGCGCCACGCCGGCAGCTCGGACAGCAGCACGAGGGCTGCTGCGGTCTCGCGCCGCTCACCGACGCAGTCGAAGGGCTTCTCGTCGGACCAGAGCTCGCGCACCGGTTCCAGGTGCTCGGCCTCGTCCAGCAGCGCTCGACCGAAGTGCTCCCGGACCTGCTCGGGCGTCAGCGACGGAGCCAGCATGAGCGCGGTGAACAGGCACTTGGCGCAGTCGCCGCAGGGGCGCTGCGTCCGGCTCGCGTCGTTCTCGCTCCAGACCGTGAAGACGCGGTTGCACGAGACGATGTCGTCGGCCAGGCCGCGGCGGGCGACGCTCGTGCCGATCGCCAGCTCGGTCATGGGCCGCAGGATCGACAGGTACCGCACACCCGTCGGGTCGAACACGCGGCGCAGCAGGATCTCGGCTCGAGCCGACTTCGAGAACTGGTGGTTCACCTCGATGCCGTCGACGACGAGGCTCGGCTCGGACGCCGAACGCTCCAGCCCCATCAGCACGTCGCGCAGTCCGAGCGAGACCGCGACCAGCACGGCGATCGCCGAGTTGATGGCCGTCACCGGCACGTGGCCGTTGAGCGCCCCGGCGGCGACCAGGTCGCGCAGCTGGGGGTCGAGCGTGCGCTGCACCCGGACCAACGGTCGACCGAGGTGCTCGGCCAGGTGCTCGTGCGCACCCTTGGGGTTCACCGCCATGAGCACGCCCTCGGGCACGAGGTCGGCGACGAGCGCCGAGTCCTTGCCGCCGCCGATCGGCACCAGCGCGCCGCGCCGCTCGACGGACGGCGTGGGTTCCGGCGGCGCGATCGGCGGATCGGCCGGGGTGCCGGCCGGCCGCTCCCGCAGCTCGACCGGCAGCGGGACCTCGAGTCCGTTGCGGTAGGCGAACTCGCGCAGGCCCTCGTCGTACATCGCCCGCACCAGCGCCCGTTCCGGTCCGTCCAGTGCCGGCGTCTCGATCGTCGTCGGGGCGATCGACTTGTAGTACGAGACGCCGGCCAGCAGCAGCAGCGCTCGCACGGCGCGCCGCACCTCGTCGGTGTCGGGCAGCTCGCCGTCCAGCTCGACGACCTCGACGAAGCGGTGGGTGTCGGCGAAGCGGTAGTGCAGCTCGACCCGGGAGCGCCCGGGCGTCGGGGAGCTGACCTCGGCCCGGTCGATGACGAAGGGCCCGGCGACGTGGAACGCGCTCATCGCTCCCCCGCCCCTCCGGCGGCCACGACCGATTCCAGCCGGGACCGCAGCTCGACGGCCAGCTCCGCATCGTCGATGACGAACCCGTCCACCGATCGCACCGTGCGCACCGAGCCGTCCGGGTCGAGCAGCGCGAGGGACACCGCGCCGTGCAGCGCGTCGAGGGTCAGCGAGGTCTCATGCACGCCGTCCAGCAGGACCGCACGCCACGCGGTGCGGGGC
>JAFAFZ010000310.1 GCA_023423215.1 Actinomycetes bacterium | reverse complement strand
CGCCGAAGCGCGTCGCGCCGACCCCCAGGCCCGTGTAGCCGACCGCGTACGCGACCCGTCCGTCGAAGGCGGTGCCGAAGCCGACCGAGAACCGGGTCGAGGTGTCGATCACCCCGCCCCAGCGGTGGGTGAAGTGCAGGCCCTCGAGCTGGGGGAAGGTGCGGAAGAAGTGCTGCGACAGCTTCGAGTGCGTCTCGTCGCGCTGGTCCAGCGACGGGTCGATGCGCCCCCAGTTGTGGAACACGGCGTCGTAGCCGCCCCACACGATGCGGTCGTCCGCGGTGAGCCGGTAGTAGTGGAACTGGTTCGTCGCGTCCGACACGCCCTGGCGGCGCGCCCAGCCGATCGAGTCCAGCTGGGCGCGATCCAGCGGCTCGGTCGCGAGGACGTGGTCGTAGACCGGCACGACGCGTCGGTTGATCGCGCGGACCGGCGAGGGGAACGCACCGGTGCCGAGCACCACCGCGCCCGCTCGCACCGAGCCCCGACCGGTGCGGACGAGCATGCCGGCGCCGTGCCGCTCCAGGCCGACGACCCGACTGTGCTCGTGCACGCGCACGCCGAGCCGTCGACACGCGGCCGCCAGGCCCCACGCGAGGCGCGCCGGATCGACCAGGCCCTCGCCGGTGTGGACCTGCGCGCCGCCCAGGAACGTGGGCGACGCGAGCTCGGCCCGCACCGCCGGGCCGTCGAGCAGCTCGGCGTGCTCGCCGTGCGCCCGGAGCAGCTCGACCGTCTCGGCGAGCCCGTCCAGCTGCCACCGCTCGTCCGCGACCCACAGCGCGCCGGTCAGGTGCAGGTCGGCGTCGATGCTGTGCCGGTCGAGCGACGCGACGAAGCCGTCCAGGTTGCGTCGACCCTCGGCGACCAACCGGTCGACCTCGCCGGGGAACCGGTCGACGCCGTTCTCGATGCCGTGGGTCAGGCTGGCGGAGAGGAACCCCCCGTTGCGGCCGGACGCCTGGTCGGCGAGGCGGCCCGACTCGAGCAGCACGACGTCCAGCGACGGGTCGTCCTCCTTCGCCTGGAGCGCCGCCCACAGACCGGTGTACCCACCGCCGACGACGACGAGGTCGGCGCGGCCGTCGCCGATCCACGGATCGCACCCCTCGGGGCGGTCGGGGTGCTCGGTCCACAGCACCGACGGCCGAGCCGTGGCCAGCGCCCGGTGCGCCCACGATGCCGCGTCGTCCATGCACTGCTCCTCGGTCGAACCGCCACGGTAGCGGCCGGGGGTTCGCTACCTTGCGGGCATGCGCGCCGTCGTCTGCCACTCGTTCTCCGAGCCCGAGGACCTGGTGGTCGAGCAGCTCGACACGCCGGCGTGCCCCTCGGACCGCGTCCGGGTCCACGTGTGGGCGAGCGGCCTGAACTACGTCGACGCGCTGTTCGTGCAGGGCCGCTACCAGATCCGTCCCGCGGTGCCGTTCATCCCCGGCTCCGAGATCGCCGGCGAGATCACGGAGGTCGGCGCGGACGTCGAGGGCTGGTCGATCGGGGACCGCGTCGTCGCGTCGATCGGCCTGGGCGGGTTCTCGGACGAGGTGGTGGTCAACCCCCACCAGCTGGTCGCGATCCCCGACCGGCTGAGCTACGGCCAGGCGGCGACGATGACGCAGAGCTACGCCACGGCGTGGTTCAGCCTGACCCGTCGCACCACGGTGCGACCCGAGGAGTGGGTCGTCGTCCTGGGCGCCGCCGGCGGCGTCGGCCTGGCCGTCATCGACGTGGCCCGGGCCCTCGGGGCGAAGGTCATCGCCGCTGCGTCGAGCGACGACAAGCTGCGGCTCTGCATCGAGCGCGGCGCGCACGGCGTGGTCGACTACTCGACCGAGGACCTGAAGGCCAGGGTGCGGGAGCTCACCGGCGGCGGCGCCGACGTCGTCGTCGACCCCGTCGGCGGCTCGCTGGCCGACGCGGCGCTGCGCAGCCTCGGGTACCAGGGCCGCTACCTGGTCGTGGGGTTCGCCTCGGGCGACATCCCTCAGCTGCCCGCCAACCAGATCCTGCTGAGGAACCGGGTCGTGCGCGGCGTCGACTGGGGCGCCTGGGCGATGGCCCAGCCCGAGGAGAACGCCGCGGTGATGGCCGAGGTGATCGCCGCGGTCGAGGACGGCTCGCTGTCGCCGATCGAGCCGACCGCCTACCCGATGACCGAGGCCGGCCCGGCGTTGCGCGACCTGCTGGAGCGCCGGGTCACGGGCAAGGCCTGCCTGACGCCCTGACCGTCCCCTGGGACGCGGACGATCAGGCGGAGCCGCCCGAGAGCTCGTCCACCAGCGGACCGAACTCGCTCATGGGCACCTCGCCCGAGGCGCGCTGGGTGACCTTGCCGTCGGCGTCGATCATCACGAAGTAGGGGAAGCCGGGCAGGCCGTACGCGGTCGCCGCGGCCTGGTCCGGGTCGTCGAGCAGCACCGGCGGCGTCCACCCCTCGGCCGCCAGCCAGTCCGACGGCGGGTAGTTCGCCTGGTCCGCACGCACCGCGGTGCTCACGGCGTACACGTCGACGTCGTCCGGGAGGTTGCCCTCGTCGATCCACTCCTGGATCAGCGGCACCTCCTTCTGGCAGTGCGGGCACCAGTGGGCGACGAACACGACGACCTTGGCCCGACCGTCGGAGGGATCGATCGTGACCGGCGTGCCGTCGAAGGACTGGCCGGACAAGGTCGGTGGGGTCTCGCCCACCGCGGGGTCCTCGGCCGGCGGCGCGACCATCGAGCTCACCTTCGGGTAGGCGGGCAGCGGCGTCCCGGTCACGGTGACCGCGGCCTGCTCCTGCTCGGCGTTCTGGGCGGCGTGCGCCCCGGTGCCCTCCTCGGCGGCCTGCTCCTCGCCGCCCCTCGTCAGCAGGATCGCGACGACGGCGAGCACCGCGATGACGGCGACGGTCGCGCCGACGATGAGCAGCCCGGTCCTGGGACGGTTGCCGCTCGTCCGCTTCGCCAGGTCGGCGTACGGGTCGGCGCCGGTGTGCTTGTCGTTCATGGTTCCTCGTCGATCGGGGTGGTCGTGTGGGCGGGAGGCGGATCAGCGGGTCAGGTCGGCCGACTCGCCCCGTCGGTCGCCGGTGGGTGAGCGGTCCACGGAAGAGTCGTCCGCCACCGGTGCGCCGGTTCCCACGGGCGCGGGCCGGGTGGCCAGCAGGGTGAGCACGGCGATGAGCGCGAACCCGATGCCGGCCATCGCGGGGATGGACAGGAAGTGGAACTTCCAGACCCACACGACCGAGCAGGGCACGTCGGTGTCGCAGGTGAAGGACACCGAGTCGGGGAAGCGCTCCACCAGGTAGTGGTAGATCGAGATGCCCAGGCCGATCAGCACGATCGGCACCGAGTACCACTTCACCGAGACGTCGCGGCGCAGCAGCGCCACGCCGAGCAGGACCGTCTGCGGGTACATGGCGATGCGCTGGAACCAGCACAGCTCGCACGGTGGGAACTTGGCGACCTCGCTCAGGTAGAGGCTGCCCAGCGTGCACGTCAGCGCGACGACGAAGGCGAGGGGCAGCGCAGCCTGACCGATCCCCTGCCGCAGGGGGACCAGCGACGCCGGCAGCCCACCGCGGACCGCGGCGACGAGGGCGACGACGCCGACGGCCACGAGCGCGACGAGGCCGAGTACGCCCAGCAGGGCGAAGAACGTCGTCACCGCGTCGACCGACACGGCCGGGAATCTACCGCCGCGGGGTCCGCGCCCCTCGCTCAGCGCGTCGCGACGACGGACCCATCCTGAGCGTCCGCTGGGTGTGCGGGTGGGTACGTTGTGCGCCATGACGATCTACGACACCGACCTGGCCGCCCTCGACGGGACCCCCGACGTGCTCGGCACCCTCGACGGGAAGGTGACGCTCCTGGTGAACGTCGCCTCGAAGTGCGGGCTGACGCCGCAGTACACCCAGCTCGAGGAGCTGCAGACGACCTACGCCGACCGTGGGTTCTCGGTGCTCGGCGTGCCGTGCAACCAGTTCATGGAGCAGGAGCCGGGCTCCGCCGAGGAGATCCAGACCTTCTGCTCGACCACCTACGGCGTGTCGTTCCCGCTGAGCGAGAAGATCGAGGTCAACGGCCCGGGCCGTCACCCGCTCTACGACCAGCTGACCCAGGTCGCGGACGCCGAGGGGCGCGACGGCGACATCCAGTGGAACTTCGAGAAGTTCCTCATCGGTGCCGACGGCCAGGTCGTCGCCCGGTACGCCCCGACCGTCGTCCCGGACGACCCGGCGATCGTCGCGGACATCGAGGCCCAGCTCGGCTGAGGGCCCCGCCCGGCGGGCCCCGGTCTCGGGCCCACCCCGGATGGGTACATCATGGGGTGGTGGAGCGTTCCCGGTTCATGTTGCTGATCGTGGTGTTCGCAGTGGTCGCAGGTGCAGCGATCGGGCTGATGCCGTTCACGGGCCGGGAGGACACCGACTCGTCGACCGAGGTGCGCGCGGAGCGTGACGACGACGCCGCTCCCGGCGATCGTCCGGTCCAAGACGACTGGCGCCCGCCCGAGGGCCCCTTCGGGTCGTCGACGGTGCCCGAGCCCGGGGCGTCGCCCGGCGAGGCCGCGGTCGAGGTCGCCGGCCTGTCCGTCCTGCGCACCCCGTTCGACCTGCTGCGGGGG
>JAFAFZ010000302.1 GCA_023423215.1 Actinomycetes bacterium | reverse complement strand
CCTCGGCCCCGCACCACGGCGGCGCCGCCGACCTGGAGCCACTGCTCGTCGCGCGTAGCCTGACCAGCGGCTACGGCGAGCTGCTCGTCGTGCACGACCTGAGCGTGTCGCTCGCCGGCGGGTCGATCACCGCGCTGCTCGGCGCCAACGGCGCGGGCAAGTCGACGCTGTGCGCGACGCTCGCCGGCGGCCTGCCGGTGACCGAGGGGTCGATCCAGGTCGAGGGCGCCGAGGTGACCGATCGACCGGCCCACTGGCGGGCCCGCAACGGTCTGGTGCTCGCACCCGAGTCACGCGGCGTCTTCCCCGGGTTGACCGTCGAGGAGAACCTGGCGGTCTGGCTGCCGGACCGCGCGGACATCGAACGTGCCGTCGAGCGGTTCGCGATCCTGCACGAGCGTCGCCGCCTGCCCGCGGGTGACCTGTCGGGCGGCGAGCAGCAGATCCTGACGCTCGCGCCGCTGCTGGTGCGCCCGCCGGCCGTGCTCATCGCGGACGAGCCGACGCTCGGGCTGGCTCCGCTCATCGTGCAGCAGGTGCTCGACATCCTGGTCGAGCTGCGCAACGACGGCGTGGCCGTGCTGCTCGTCGAGGAGAAGGTCCGCTCGCTGCTGGAGGTCGCGGACACCGCGGCGCTGCTGCAGCTCGGGCGCATCGTGTGGGTCGGTGACGCCGACGCGGTGCAGGACACGGAACTGGCGACCGCCTACCTGGGCGTCGCGTGAGTCGATCGCCGGGCGATCAGGAGGAGACGATGGGACGACTGGACGACAAGGTGGCGCTGGTGTCGGGCGGGGCCCGTGGCCAGGGGGCGGCCGAGGCGCGGGCCCTGGTGGCCGAGGGCGCACGGGTGGCGATCGGCGACGTGCTCGACGACGAGGGCCGTGCGCTCGCGGACGAGCTCGGCGACGCCGCGACCTTCGTGCACCTGGACGTGACCGACGAGCAGAGCTGGATCCAGGCGGTCGAGCACACGGTGGCGACGCACGGCTCGCTCGGCGTGCTGGTCAACAACGCCGGGATCATGCGCATCGGCACGATCGAGTCGCAGTCGCTCGAGGACTACCAGGCCGTCATCTCGGTCAACCAGCTCGGGTGCCTGCTCGGCATGCGCGCCGCCATCCCGGCCATGCGGGCCAACGGCGGCGGGAGCATCATCAACACCTCGTCGATCACCGGCTTCATGGGCCTCGTCGGCATGTCGGCCTACGCGGCGAGCAAGTGGGCGGTGCGCGGCATGACGAAGTGCGCCGCGCTCGAGCTCGGCCACGACGGCATCCGCGTCAACTCGGTCCACCCGGGCACGATCGACACCGCGATGATCTCGTCGCCCGAGTTCGACGAGGTCGACAAGGACGCGTACTTCGCGTCGCAGCCGATCCCGCGCATCGGGCAGCCCGAGGAGGTCGCCGCCATGGTGGTCTTCCTCGCCTCGGACGACAGCTCGTACTGCACCGGCTCCGAGTTCGTCGTCGACGGCGGCGTGCTGGCCGGCGACGTGATCTCGGGGATCGACGAGTCGTGACCGCCACGTCCGCCGCCGTCGAGCCGAGCCCGCCGCCTGCGGGCCAGGTCGTCCTGCGCGCCGAGGGCGTCTCGGTGCGCTACGGCGGCGTGCGGGCGCTCGACGACGTCACGATCGAGCTGCGCCGGTCCGAGATCTGCGGCGTCATGGGCCCGAACGGTGCGGGCAAGTCCACGCTGTTCGACGTGCTGTCGGGCGTGCGGCGGGGCAGCTCCGGGACCCTGCACCTCGAGGGCGCCGAGGTGACGTCCCGGTCGTCGGTGCACCGCTCCCGGATGGGCCTGCGTCGCACCTTCCAACGCCAGCAGACCTTCGGCTGGCTCACGGTCGAGGACAACCTGCTCGTCGCGCTCGAGTCCGAGCACGGCGCGGGGCTGGTCGGCGACCTGCTGAAGGTCCCGTGGCGCACCCGGGCCGAACGTGAGCGCAGGGCGCGGGCCGACGAGGTCCTGGACCTGTGCGGCCTGCGGGACGTGGCCGGCGAGCCGGCGGGCAACCTGGACATCGGTCGGGCGCGCATGGTCGAGCTGGCCCGCGCGATCGTCGCCCGCCCCCGCGTGCTGCTCCTGGACGAGCCCACGTCCGGGCTCGAGGAGCGCCAGACCGCCGAGCTCGGCGCCATCGTCGAGCAGCTCCGCGTCGAGGGCTGCGCGATCGCGCTCGTCGAGCACGACGTCGGCTTCATGTTCGAGCACTGCCAGCGCATCGTCGTGCTGGACCTCGGACGGGTGCTCGCCGAGGGCACCCCCGAGGAGATCCGCTCGGACGAACGCGTCAGCGCGGCCTACCTGGGCTGAGACGACCCACGACCGGCGACGGCAGCCGGCCGGCCCTCCAGAAGTTCAGAACGAAGATGTTGCGGTTCGCACGGCCCTCGACGAGGGCGTCCGGGCCCACCCGAAAGGATGCGGAATGATCAACCCGGACGACCTCGTCGATGACGGCTTCACCGTGGGGGGTCGCGCCCGCTCGGACACGGTGACCTTCCTGCCCGAGCCGGAGCGGCGGCCCCGCAAGTACACCTTCATCTCGGTCGACGACCACATCGTCGAGCCGCCCGACCTGTTCGAGGGCCGCCTGCCGGCGAAGTACCAGGACCGCGCACCGCGGGTGGTCGAGGACGCGGACGGCACCCAGCACTGGACCTTCGAGGGCAAGCAGTACCCGAACATCGGGTTCAACGCCGTCGTCGGCCGCCCGATCATGGAGGCGAGCTTCGAGCCGACCCGGTTCGACGAGATGCGCCGCGGCTCGTGGGACATCGACGCCCGCATCCGGGACATGGACATCGACGGCGTCTACGCATCGGTGAACTTCCCCTCCGCGCTCGTCGGGTTCGCCGGTCAGCGCCTGCAGCGCGAGACCGACGACGCGGACCTGGCGCTGGCGCTCGTCCGGGCGAACAACGCCTGGCACAAGGAGGCGTGGGCCGACGCGTACCCGGACCGCATCATCCCGTGCCAGATCCCGTACCTGCTCGATCCCGAGGTCGGCGCCGCCGAGATCCGCGCCAACGCGGCGGCGGGCTTCAAGGCGGTGACCTTCCCGGAGGCGCCCGAGAAGCTCGGCATGCCGTCGCTGCACACCGGGCACTGGGACCCGATCATGGCGGCGTGCGAGGAGACCGGGACCGTGATCTGCCTGCACATCGGCTCGGCGTCGAGCCTGCCGGCCACGGCGCCCGACGCCCCCGCCGACGCGATCGGCGTGCTGGCCTTCGGGTTCGCGATGTTCTCGGCCGTCGACTGGCTCTACTCGATGATCCCGGTGCGGTTCCCCGGCATCAAGATCGTGATGTCCGAGGGCGGCCTGGGATGGGTGCCGGGCCTGCTGGACCGCCTGGACCACGTGCTGTCGTACCAGGACATGTACGGCACCTGGAAGGGCATCGAGCCCACGCCGTCCGAGGTGTTCCAGCGGAACTTCTGGCACTGCGCGCTGGACGACCCCTCGGTGTTCGAGCTGCGCCACCGCATCGGGATCGACCACATCCTGATGGAGGCCGACTACCCGCACCTGGACTCGAGCTGGCCCGACACCCAGGCGGTGCTCGAGAGCCAGGTCGGGCGGTTCCCCGCGGACGAGGCCCGGCTCTTCACCTGGGAGAACGCCTCGAAGCTGTTCCGCCACCCGGTGCCGGACTCGGTGGTCCGGGACCCCGAGTCGTTCTGAGATCTCCCCCTCGGCGGTCCGTCAGCCGTCGAGCGGGGTGGCGTCGATCGACTCCTCGAGGCGCACGAGCAGCTTCGTCAGCTGCTCGCGCTGGCGCTCGGAGAGGCCGCTGAGCATCGCGTCCTCGTGCTCCATGTAGTCGCCGATGAGGTCGTCCAGCGTGCGCAGCCCCAACTCGGTGAGCTGCACGTAGACCACGCGGCGGTCGTCGGTGTTGACCCGACGCTCGAGCAGCCCTGCCTCCTCCAGGCGCTCCAGCCGTTGGGACACCCCGCCCGAGGACAGCACCAGCAGGCGTGCCAGCTCCGACGGCGTGCGCACGTAGGGCGCGCCGGCGCGCCGCAGGGCGACGAGCAGGTCGAGCGTCGCCGCGGTGACGCCGTGGCGGGCGAGCAGCTTCGCCCGCCGCGCCTCGGCGCTCTGCAGCGCGCGCCGCAGCGGCAGCGACACCCGCAGGCTGTCCATCGACACGTCGGGTCGCTCGACCTTCCACGTCTCGATGATCGACTCGACCTCGTCCTCGACGTCCACGTCCCTCTCCTCGCCGTGCGCCCGAGCGAGCGCTCCTGACCGTGGCGCTCCGGTGGTCGATCCCTCATCGACCTCCCGAGGGTACCTCGCTTCGAAGAAGCTTCGCTCCGAAGAGATGTGCGTCTCGTCACGCCCGGCGCGGTCCCGTGGCGGCCCGCGGACGAAGAGTAGGTTCGCCCGACATGAGCGGACGGAACCTCGGAGCACGGCTCGGCAAGGGCGGCTCGCTCGCACTGGTGACCGTCGCGTACCTCACCGCCGCAGGAGTGGCTTGGCTCGTCGCCGACGCGATCGGCGCAGACCGTCCGGTGTGGGCCCTCGCCGGCGGCTACCTGTCCTCGGCGCTGGTCATCTACGTCTGGTCGCTCGCGGTCGACAACGGGTCGATGTTCGACGCATGGTGGAGCGTGCTGCCGCCGCTCGCCGCGGTGTGGTTGGCGGCCACCGCGCCGGACGGGCTGCCGGAGCTGCGCCTCGTCCTGGTGATGGTCGTGGTCTGGGCGTGGGCGGTGCGGTTGACGTCGAACTGGGCGCGGGACTGGCCCGGTCTGGACCACGAGGACTGGCGCTACCTCGACCTGTACACGAAGGGCCCGAAGCCGCTGATGTCGCTCGCCGCTGTGCACCTCGGCCCGGCGACGATCGTGCTGCTCGGTTCGCTCTCGCTCGTGCCGGCGCTGCACGAGGGAGGCGACGCGGTCGGACCGCTCGACTGGCTGGCGCTGGCGGTCGGGCTGGTCGCCGTGGGCCTCGCGCTCGTGGCCGATGAGCAGATGCGTCGCTTCGCCCGGACCAAGCAGCCCGGCCAGATCATGGAGACCGGTCTGTGGCGCTACTCGCGCCACCCGAACTACTTCGGCGAGATCCTCTTCTGGTGGTCGCTGTGGCTGTTCGGCCTCTCGGCAGATCCGAGCTGGTGGTGGACGATCGTCGGTCCGATCGCCATGGTCGCGATGTTCCTCGGCGCGTCGATCCCGCTGCTCGACGGCCGCAGCCGCGAGCGTCGACCGGCCTTCGCCGAGTACGCGGACCGGACCTCGGCGCTCGTCCCGCTGCCGGTCCGGCGGCGCTGACGGCCGGTCGGGTCGACCCACACGGCCGCCGGCCCCGTCGCCTCAGGTCCCGTCGATCTCGAGCCGCGTGATGATGCGGTGCAGCCGCAGCAGGTCCTCCTCGGTCACGTCGACGAAGGAGTCGATCTCGCGCAGCGCCGCGAGCACGGCCGCGTGGGAGCGGTCCTCCGCCATCTCGACGGTGGGGTCGACCGGCTCGAGCACGGCGGGTCCGGTGCGCCGGGCGGGGTACCGACGCCAGGCGAACAGCGCGTTGATGGCGACCGCCAGCGCGACCATCACGACCGCGTTCAGCGCGACCGGGACCAGCACGAACCGGTAGCCCAGCGAAGTCACGGCCTGGCCGCCCATCACCGCGGTCAGCGCCGTCGCCCCGCCCGGCGGATGGATGAACTTGCACTGGTGCATCGCCAGGAT
>JAFAFZ010000271.1 GCA_023423215.1 Actinomycetes bacterium | reverse complement strand
TTGCCACGCACGCCGACGTCGAGCTCTCGGTCCCGCCCGATCTGTGGCCACGGCTCGTCCACGTTGGGCCATCGCACGGGCGACTTCATCCCACCTCCGTCGACGGGTCGCGGCCAGCGGCGGGCCGGACGCACCTACGGTGCCCCCATGGCGGACCCCGACCCGGCAGTCCCGGGAGCTCAGGCAGCCCCGGACGTCCCCCCAGCCCCGGACGGCCCGAGCGCACCGCTGCGCATCCTGGTCATGGGCGCGACCGGCTACATCGGTGGCCGGCTCGCGCCGCAGCTCGCCGAGGCGGGCCACCACGTCCGCTGCATCACCCGACGGCCCGACCACCTGCGCGACGTGCCGTGGGCGGCCTCGGTCGAGGTCGTGCGCGGCGACGCCCTGGAGCCCGAGAGCCTGCGCGCGGCGATGGACGGGATCGACGTCGTCTACTACCTCGTGCACTCGATCGGCTCGGGCTCGTCGTTCGAGGACGCCGACCGTCGTGCGGCCCGCAACACGGCGCAGGCCGCGGCCGCCGCCGGGGTCCGCCGCATCGTGTACCTGGGGGGCTTCGTGCCGCAGGGCCAGGTGGCGTCGCCGCACCTGGCGTCGCGCGCCGAGGTCGGCGGCATCCTGCTGGACGGTCCGGTGCCCGCGGTCGTGCTCCAGGCGGGCGTGGTCATCGGCAGCGGCTCGGCGTCGTTCGAGATGCTGCGCTACCTGACCGAGCAGCTGCCGGTGATGGTCACGCCGCGCTGGGTCGACTCGCACGTGCAGCCGATCGCGGTGCGCGACGTGCTGCGCTACCTGGTCGGCTCGCTCACCCTCCCGGCGGACACGGACCGGCGCTTCGACATCTCGGGCCCGGACGTCCTGACCTACCGCGAGATGATGCAGCGCTACGCCCGCGTCGCCGGGCTGCCGCGGCGGCTCATCGTGCCCGTGCCGGTGCTGACGCCCTGGCTCTCCAGCCACTGGGTCAACGTCGTGACGCCGGTGCCCAAGGCGCTCGCGCAGCCGCTGATCGAGTCGCTGCGCAACGACGCCGTCGCGTCGGAGCACGACCTCGAGGCGCTGCTCCCCGGCCCGCTCATCGGGTTCGACGAGGCGGTGCGCCTGGCGCTCGGGCGCATCCGCAGCGGTCAGGTGCCGACCCGCTGGTCCGGTGCGGAGTGGCCCGGGGCGCCGAGCGACCCGATGCCGACCGACCCCGACTGGTCGGGTGGCACGGCCTACCGCGACGAGCGCGAGACCGAGGTCGACGTGGACGCCGGACGGATGTGGCGCACGGTCGAGGGCATCGGCGGTGACCGCGGCTGGTACTCGTTCCCGCTGGCCTGGACCGTGCGCGGGCTGCTGGACCGCTTGGTGGGCGGCGTCGGCCTGCGGCGGGGACGGCGGGATGCGGACCGGGTCTACGTCGGCGAGGCGCTGGACTTCTGGCGCGTCGAGCAGGTGCGCCGCGGCGAGCTGCTGCGCCTGCGCGCCGAGATGAAGCTGCCCGGCGACGCATGGCTCGAGTTCTCGGTGTGCCCCACCGAGGACGGCGATCCGGGACGGTCGGTGCTGCGACAGCGTGCGCTGTTCATCCCGCGTGGGCTGGCGGGCCGTCTGTACTGGTGGTCGATCAGCCCCTTCCACGGGATCGTCTTCGGCTCGATGATCGCCAACCTCGCGTCGGCCGCAGGGCGCCAGCCCGCAGGATCCGCCGGCCCCGGGCCGGGCGACGGCGTAGCGTCGACCGGGTGAGCCGGATCGGTCAGCTCTACGAACGGCACGTCCTGCCCCGCGTGGTCGAGGTGACCTGCGGGGGCGACGAGCTGCAGCCGTGGCGACGCCGGGCTATCGAGGGCCTGTCCGGCAACGTCGTCGAGATCGGGTTCGGCTCCGGCACGAACGTCGAGCTCTACCCGGACGACGTCACCCACGTGCACGCGGTCGAGCCGTCCGACCTGGCGTGGCGCCGGGCGGGCAGGCTGCTCGACGACCTGGCGACCCGTCGCGGCGACGACGCCGTCGTGGAGCGCACCGGCCTGGACGGGCAGTCGCTCCCGCTCGAGGACGCCAGCTGCGACGGCGCGCTGTCGACCTTCACCCTGTGCACGGTGCCGGACCCGGAGCGGGCGCTCGCCGAGCTGCGTCGCGTGCTGCGCCCGGGCGGCACGCTGCACCTGCTCGAGCACGGGCTCGCCCCCGACCCCGAGGTCGTGCGCTGGCAGCGGCGGATCGAGCCGGTCCAGCGCCGCCTGGGCGGCGGGTGCCACCTGACCCGCGACACGGCCGCGCTGGCGACGGCCGCCGGGTTCGAGGTCGACGTGGTCGAGCAGCGCTACGCACGCGGCCCCAGGCCGTGGACCTGGTTCACCGTCGCCCGCGCCACGCGGCGCGCCTGAAGCGCCTCCAGGCCGACCGATCCTGCGGGTACCTACGCCGTGGGACCGGGTCCCGGATCGAGCACCTCGGCCAGCGCGTGGCGCGAGTGCACGCCGAGGCGGTCGAAGACGCGCTGGAGCTGGTTGCCGACCGTGCGCACCGAGGTGCCCAGCTGCGCGCCGATCTCGGAGTTGCTGAGCCCGGCAGCGGCCATGCGCGCGACCGTGAGCTCGCGTGCGGTGATCCCGGGTGGCGCCGAGACCGTCGCCGGGGTGCGCACCCGGCCGCAGACCTGCTGGAGGCGGGTCACGCCCAGCATCGCGGCAGCTGCGTCCGCGCTGGACCAGCGTCGTGCGTCCGCCGCGGCGCAGCGTGAGGCCTGCGCGTAGGCCTCGAGCGCGAGCAGGTCGAGTCCGCCGCGCTCGAGCTCGGACGCGACGCGGACGAGCTCGTCGACGTCGTCGCCCGCTGCGGCCTCGGCGTGGCGGTGGCACGTCCGGTCCCACCACGTGGCGCCCGGCCGCTCGGCCTGCGCCGCCAGCTGCGG
>JAFAFZ010000266.1 GCA_023423215.1 Actinomycetes bacterium | reverse complement strand
CTCGTAGGTCGAGTGCAGAACGACCTCGCCGTGGTGCACGACGCTCCAGCTGCACAGGTCGACGCCCTGCAGGTACTCCTGCACGAGCCACGGATCGTCGGGGGTGGGCGCGGCGTCGTCCAGGCTGCCCTCGCCGGCCAGCGGGCCGGTGTTGGTCAGGATGTTCAGACCACCACGGCCGTACGCGGCGCGGGCGAACCAGTGGTCCCACTTGCCGACGGCGTCCTTCAGCTCGTCGGCAGAGGTCGCCGTGATGGACTCGGCGACCGGAAGCCCGAGGCCGCGGCACAGCTCGGCGAAGGTCACCTTGTCGTGCACGCGAGCGAGCGTCGCGAAGTCCGGGAAGAAGTACTCGCACCCGTCCGGCAGCTGGTCCCGGTGCGCGGCCAGATAGAAGACCTCTTCGAACGCGGGCAGCAGCCACTCGATGTCGTGCTCGGTGACGATCTTCGCGATCGCGGCGATGAACTCGTCGGTGTGCTGCGTCGGCGCGGGCACCTCGAAGTGCCGCGCCACGTAGCGCGAGTGGCTGCCGGGCGCAGCGCTGAAGGTGTCCACCGCCGTGACGTCGTTGCCGACCTCACCGAGCTTGCGGATCTCGTCCACCGCGAACGGCATCCGTGACGTCGTGACCAGCGTGCGCACTTCGACCTCCATCGACAGGGCTGTCCGGGCACCCTATCGACGCGCCGAACGTTTTCCGACGACGGTCGCGTGCGGTCCGAGGGCGCCGGCGCGGCTGCCCCGGGCCTCAGCCGACGTCGGGACCGACCGGCCTCCCGTCGACGATCTGGTCGAGGTACTCGCTCATGCCGATGCCCGTGCGACCGTCGCACCGGTAGCGGGTCATCGCCTCGGTGATCCGGGTGGTGAGCTGCTCGCCGTCGGGCGTCGTGCGCCGGTTCCGCAGCGGGATGAGCGAGATGACCTCGCCCGTCACGTCGTAGGTGTCGCCGTCCTCGGTGCGCACGTGGCAGCGCATGGCCGTCTGGTACAGGTCGTCGTCCCAGTCGGACTCGATCGTCGCCTCCTTGATCAGGGAGTACGACCCGTCCTTGAGCACCATGCCGCTCTGGCGGGGCGGCACCGAGGGATCCTCGCCGCCGACGATCGAGATCATCATGGCGAAGTCCGGGCCGAAGATGAAGGGCAGCCAGCGGTACCAGTGCACCGCCTGCCAGAAGCGCGGCCCCCAGGACTTGTCGCGCAGCCCGAGCCCGTCGATGTCGATGACCTCGTCACCGACGGTGATCGTTCCCGTCGCGGCGACGTGCTGCTCGTAGTGGGCCTTCGCGAACGAGTTCATGGCGTCGTTCTCGACGTCGCTGCCGTCCGGGTTCACCGGACGTCCGCCGTACATCGGGCTGATGCCACGGAACTCGAGGCGCACCGAGCACGGCACCATCGGATTCTCGGTGAAGGCGCGGCGCGGGTCGGCCATCTGACGGGGGTCGTCGAGCAGGCAGACCTCGCCGTCGTAGCTCAGGTCGAGCCGCTCGAACGGGGTGACGACGTCGATGCGCAGACCGCCGGCGTCCATCACCTCGTTCGTCGTGATCCTCGGGCGCCCGAAGATGAAGCCGATGCGACCTCCGGGCAGGTAGGTGCACACCGTCATCTCGGCGTAGCCCTCGTTGACCCGGTTGCCCAGGCGGAACCACGCGCCCAGCTCCTGCGACGCGTCGAACACGTTCAGGTACATCGACTCGTTGTAGTTGGACGCCGCATCCGGCTCGTGCGGGTACTCGTCCTCGGGCTCCAGCACGGTGGTGACTCGTCGTTCCCCCATGGCCGGCGACCGTACCCCACCGACCGCGCGCCGCGACGGGCTCAGCGGAAGTCGACGCTGCGGAAGTCGAGGCCCTCGAACGACCCGGAGCTGCGCCAGCGGTCGATGTGCTCGAAGTACGCCACGGGACCGGCGGGGTACCCGCTCGCGTTCAGGCGCTCACGCCGGCCGATGGGACCGCCCTCGTTGTTGTAGTAGCCGGGCGTGCAGTCGGGGTTGCCGGCCATGAGCCCGGGGCTGCCCTCGAGCAGCGCGACCCAGCGCTGCTCGGCCTCGGCGTCGACCTCGACCCGCGTCGCTCCGACCCGCCGAGCCTCGGCCACGACGGCAGCGATCGTCGTGCCCGCCTCGACCAGGTTGTGCGTGACGTTCGAGATCAGGTTGGCGCCCTGGCTGATGCCGACGACGAACAGGTTGGGGAAGCCGTGCACGTGGATGCCGTGCAGCGTCTGCATCCCGTCGGCCCACCGCTCGCTCAGCGTCACGCCGTCGCGACCGGTGATCTGGAAGCCGGCGCGCCGCGCCTGGTCGGTACCCACCTCGAAGCCGGAGGCGAACACCAGGCAGTCGAGCTCGTGGTGCACGCCGCCGACCCGGACGCCCGTCGCGTCGATGCGCTCCACCCCCGCACCGTCGGTGTCGACCAGGTGCACGCCGGGCGTGTTGAACGCCTGCAGGTACTCGTCGGGGAAGCACGGCCGCTTGCACAGCTGGCGGTACCAGGGCTTGAGCGCCGCCGCGGTGGCGGGGGCGTCGACGACGGCGTCGACCCGGGCCCGGATCTCCTCCATCTTCTCGTCGTCGCTGTCGGCGAACGCCCGTTGGATCGTGTCGGGTGTCAGCTCGGCGCCGGCGGTGACCTCGGCGACCACCCGGTCGCGGATGCGCTGCGCGATGTCGGTCCACCCGTCCTTCACCAGGTCCACGTCGGTGAAGCCACCGGTCTGCAGCGTTGCGAAGTTGCGCAGCCACTCCCGTTGCCATCCTGGACCGAGGTCCAGCTCGGCGGGATCGAGCGGATGGTTGTTGCGCTCGTCGATCGACGACGGCGTGCGCTGGAACACGTAGAGCTCTCCGGCGCTGCGCGCCAGGTGCGGGATGCACTGCACCGCCGTCGCGCCGGTGCCGATGATGCCGACGCGCCGGCCGCGCAGTCGGTCCATCGGCGCGCCCG
>JAFAFZ010000217.1 GCA_023423215.1 Actinomycetes bacterium | reverse complement strand
GCACCGAGCAGTCGACCACCGGAGCGTCCGCGGTCGGCGTGACCGGACCGAACTCGAGGGGCACGCCGGCGAGCGTCGGCGTGGCCTGCGCGGTCGAGAACGCGTTCGGCGCGTCGTTCGTGCCGGGGTAGGTCAGCGCGCCGCGCTCCTCCTCCGGGGAGGTGCAGCCCAGCTGGAACGACAGCAGCGTCTGGAGCGGCGTCGCGGACTTCGACAGGTACGCGGCGTCGCCGCCGAAGCCGGCCTGCACGAGTGCCTGCCAGACGAGGGCCGTCGAGCTCGGCTCGCTCGGATCACCCGGGAACAGGCCCCAGCCGCCGTCGGGGCCCTGCACGGTCGCGAGCCATGCGGCCCCGTCGTCGACGGCCGTGGCACCCTGCGCCGTCGCCTCCAGGCCGTTGATCGCCGCAGCGGTGGAGTTCGTGTCGGGACCGACGAACGCGACCGCGTCGAACGCACACGGCTCGAGCACGCCCGGCGAGACCTCGGCGCGGTACGGCATCCACGAGCCGTCGCCGCACTGCTGGTCCACCAGCCACTGCCACGTCGCCGCCGACGGGGTCGTCCCGACGGCGACCAGCGCCGCGATCGACCAGCCCTGGCGGAACGCGCCGTCGTAGGTCGGCGAGACCGTGGCCGGATCGCCGAACAGACCGGTGTCCGGGCCGGAGGTGGTCTCGGTCGCGAGCAGGCGGGCGACGAGGTCAGCGCCGGGGCCGGTGCCCACCGCCGTCGGGTCCTCACCCAGGGCGTGTGCCAGCAGGACCATGCGCGCCAGTCGACCGGGCTGATCACCCGAGGCGAACGGGTCGATCACGGTGTCGCGGTCCGCGACGAGCGCCGTCCAGATGGCCTGGAGCTGGGCCGCACCGGTCTCGGTCGCGGCGAGGGACAGGGCGGCGTCCAGCGTCACTCCCCAGTCCGGCGACCCGAAGTTCACCATCGGGATGCCCTTGTCGATCTCACGGGCCAGCCAGCCCGCCGCGTAGTCGCCGGCCGTGGCGGGGTCCGCCGTGGGCGGCGCCGCGGCGCTCGGCGAGAGCGCCGGCAGCACCGTCGCCAGGGTCATCGCCACCACTGCGGCACCCGCCTGGCGGACTCGGCGGGTCCTGATCGGACGGTGGGGCTGGTCGGTGCGCACTTGGGGGTCTCCTCGATCTGGCCGGCCGACCGAGCTCGAGAGCACGCAGGTGCGCTGACGAAACCGGACCCCGGACCGTTCACCACGACGGACGTCGGAGCCATCCCTGGTGCGGGCAT
Source organism: Actinomycetes bacterium (assembly GCA_023423215.1). GTDB lineage: Bacteria > Actinomycetota > Acidimicrobiia > Acidimicrobiales > Microtrichaceae > JAFAFZ01. The sequence continues at coordinate 4,387 of JAFAFZ010000217.1, read as the reverse complement.
TCCGGCTCGTGACCCGCCCGGCGCCGTAGCGTCGGACCGATCACCCACGGCTGCGGGTCAGCGCCGGCTTCGGACCGGCTTCCCCCACCCCAGGACTGGATGACGGGGCGATCGTAGTGCCGAGACGCCCCGGGGAGCGATCCTCAGGTCGAGCGGGGCAGCAGGCGCAGGCCGAGCTCGTCGAGCTGCGCCGGGTCGATCTCGGTCGGTGCGCCGGTCAGCGGATCGCCACCCGACTGGGTCTTGGGGTAGGCGATGACCTCGCGGATGTTCTCCTCACCCAGGAGCAGCGCGACCAGGCGGTCGAGGCCGAAGGCGAAGCCGGCGTGCGGCGGGGCGCCGTAGCGGAACGCGTCGAGCAGGAAGCCGAACTTGAGCTGGGCCTCCTCGTCCCCGATGCCGAGCAGGTCGAAGATGCGGCGCTGCACGTCGGGACGGTGGATCCGGACGCTGCCGGAGCCGAGCTCCCAGCCGTTGAGCACCAGGTCGTAGGCCTGCGAACGCACCTTCAGCAGGTCCTCGGGCGACGCCGGCTGCTCGGGCGTGCCGAGCAGCTCCCCGTCCTCTTCGTGGGGCATCGTGAACGGGTGGTGCGCCGGCACCGGCCGGCCCGACACCGGGTCCACGGCCTCGAACAGCGGGAAGTCGACGACCCACAGGAAGTGGAAGCCGCCCTCGTTGACCGGCGGACGGCCGAGCTCGAGGCGCAGCAGGCCGAGCACGTGGCACACCTGGTGCCACTCGTCGGCCACCAGGTAGAGCACGTCGCCCTCCTGGGCGCCGAGGCGCTCGACGATGCCGGCCTGCTCGTCGTCGGAGAGGAACTTGGCGACCGGCGAGTTGAGCTGCACTCCCCCACCGTCGGCGGCCTCGACGCGCATCCACACCAGGCCCTTGGCGCCCCAGCGCTTGGCGCGCTCGGTCAGGTCGTCCAGGCGGCTGCGGGTCGTGTCGGCGGCGGCGCCGGCGTGGCGCAGCCCCTTCACCGTCGGCGCCTTGAAGGCGGTGAACCCGGTGTCGGCGAAGACGGCGGGCAGCTCGGTCAGCTCCATGCCGAAGCGCACGTCCGGCTTGGCCGAGCCGAAGCGCTCCATCGCGTCGCGCCAGGTCATGCGCGGCAGGTCCGCGATGGTGGTCCCGGTGACGGACTCGACCGCGGCCGACACGGCGGTGGTGATCGCGGCGAGCACGTCGTCCTGGCTGGCGAAGCTCATCTCCGCGTCGAGCTGGGTGAACTCGAACTGGCGGTCCGCACGCAGGTCCTCGTCCCGGAAGCAGCGGGCGATCTGGTAGTAGCGGTCGACGCCGCCCACCATGCACAGCTGCTTGAAGAGCTGCGGGCTCTGCGGCAGCGCGTAGAAGTTGCCGGGCTTGGTGCGTGCGGGGACGACGAAGTCGCGAGCGCCCTCGGGCGTCGACGCGATGAGCATCGGCGTCTCGACCTCGACGAAGCCCTGGGCGTCCATCGCGCCGCGGATCGCATGGTTGATGGCGGCGCGGGTGCGCAGGTTGCGCTGCATCTCCTCGCGGCGCAGGTCCAGGTAGCGGTAGCGCAGGCGCACGGTCTCGTCGACGTCCGCGGCGCGCTCGTCGAGCGGGAAGGGCGGCGGCTCGGCGACCGAGAGGACCTCGACCTCGCAGTCGCCGATCTCGACCTCGCCCGTCGCCAGGTTCGGGTTGACGGTGCCCTCGGGCCGCGGGCGCACGGTGCCGGTGATGCGCAGCACGAACTCGCTGCGCAGGTCGTGCGCGCCGTCGACCACGCACTGCACGATGCCGGTGTGGTCGCGCAGGTCGACGAACGCCAGGTGCTCGCCGTGCTCACGACGGCGTGCGACCCAGCCGCACACGGTCACGGTCTGGCCGACCTGGTCGGTGCCGAGCTCGCCGCACTGGTGGCTGCGGAGGGAGGTGCTGGTCGGAGAGGTCACGGAGCGTTCCAGTCGCGTGTGTGGGTTCGGGTGGGTCGGGCCGGTCGGACGGTCAGTCGGAGCCGGCGGCGGCGATCGGGGCGGACAGCAGGCGGCGCAGCTCGTCGACCACGGTGCCACGGGCGATGCGGCGCTGCTCGCCGTCCTCGGGCCGGCCGAGCATGGGCCGCAGGGTCAGCTCGCCCGCGGCGAGCTCGTCCTCGCCGACGAGCAGCGCGACGCGCGCCCCGGAGCGGTCGGCGGACTTCATCTGCGACTTCATCGAGCCGCCGCCGAAGCGCCGATCCGACGAGATGCCCGCAGCACGCAGCTCGTGGGTCAGGTCGCGGGCCGCCTCGCCGCCGACCAGGTCGACGACGAAGGTGTCCACCGCCGGAGCGGTCACCGCGGCGACGCCTTCGGCCTCGAGCGCCAGCAGGATGCGGTCGACGCCGAGCGCGAAGCCGATGCCGTCGGTCGCCGGCCCGCCCATCGCCTCGGCCAGCCCGTCGTAGCGACCGCCGCCGCCGACCGCGTTCTGCGCGGCGTCCAGCGAGGTCGCCGCGAACTCGAAGGTGGTGCGGCGGTAGTAGTCCAGCCCCCGCACCAGCCGGGGCGACTCCTCGTAGGCGATGCCGAGCGCGTCCAGGCCGGCCAGCACCCGTGCGTAGTGGGCCGCCGACGCCTCGGAGAGGTGGTCCGCCACGAGCGGCGCGCCGGCGACGACCGCCTGGTCCTCGGCCCGCTTGGAGTCGAGCACCCGCAGCGGGTTGCGGGACAGGGTCGTGCGGGCCGCCTCGGACAGGTCGTCCAGGTGCGCCTCGAGGTACGAGCGGACGGCGTCGGTGTAGCGCTGCCGGTCGTCGTGCTCGCCCAGCGAGTTGACGAGCAGCCGGACGCCACGCAGGCCGATCGAGTCGAAGAAGCGGCTCGCGAGCGCGACGACCTCGACGTCGAGGTCGGGATCGTCGACGCCGAGCACCTCGACGCCGACCTGGTCGAACATGCGGTAGCGGCCCTTCTGGGGGCGCTCGTGGCGGAAGTTCGTACCGGCGTACCAGACCTTCCACGGCAGCACCGGACGGTGTTGGACGAACGCCCGGACGACGCCGGCGGTCATCTCCGGACGCAGCGCGATGCGGGTGCCGTCCTTGTCCGTGAAGTCGTACATCTCCTTGGTGACGACGTCGGTCGACTCGCCCACGCGCAGGAACACGCCCAGGTCCTCGACCAGCGGCGGCACGACCTCGCGGTAGCCGGCGAGCTCGCACTGCCGGGCGAAGGAGGCGACCAGCGCGCGCCGTGCCGAGGACTCCGGGGACAGCACGTCGCGCATGCCCCGAAGGGTCTGGAACTGCTCGCGGCGGGTCTCGGTCACGGCGTCCCACGCTACAAGAGCCGCCCGGCCTTCCCGGAACCTCGTTCCCGTCCCGTCGGCGCGAGCGGCTGCGTCGGGCCCGACGGGTCGCTCAGCGGTTGAGGAGCGCGCGCACCTGGGTCAGCAGGTCGTCCTCGTGCCAGTGGTAGATCGTGGGGATGCCGGTCGCCTCCTGGTGGGCCAGGGCGATCCAGTCCATGATCCGGTGGCAGTCGTCCTTCTCGGTCAGCCGGGTCAGGCCGCCGATCTCGCAGCACGGGGTCGCGGCGTCGAGGCAGATCGCGATCGGCAGCACGTAGCGGCACGACTGCATCAGGCTGATCGTGCCGTCGTAGAGCGGCTGCAGGTGCAGCGTCGGCGCCTCGCCCGGGTCGTCGCCACGGCGCTGGCGCCAGGCGGCGCGAGCCTTCTGCATCAGCCCGGGGATCGTCAGGTCCTGGCTGCCGCTGGCCGCCATGGCCAGCAGCTGGCCGCCGCGCGACAGCTGCTGGTCCAGCTCCGAGCGCATCAGCACGTTGTTGGCGCGCACCAGCGCGGTCTCGAGCTTGGCGCGGCGCCGGCTCGCGGTCTGGGGGACCGACAGGAACGTCCGGGTCGCGCTCTGCAGGACCTGGATGGCGGGCACGTTGAAGGCCTGGCGCGTGGTGATCATGCGCGACACCAGCACGTTGAAGCGCTCGGCCAGCTCTTCGAGCGAGGTGTGCTCGCCGAGCACGCCGAAGGACCGGTCGGGGGCCAGCATCGCGCCCTGCAGGCCGGCGATGACCAGGGCGATGTCGATGATCTGCCCGTGGTTCGTGACGAGCGCGACGTTCTCGCCCTCGGTCACGAGCAGGTCGTAGAGCGAGGTCAGCAGGTGGTCCTGGCGAGGGTCCATGAACGCGGACAGCAGGACCTTGTCGAAGTCCGGGTACGCGGCGCGTGCGTACAGCTCGATGGTCTCGATGCTCGTCGGCTCGGGGTCGACGACGACGCAGGCCGGATCGTGGTACTCGAGCTCGGCGCTGTACGGCAGGGTCCCGAGCACCGACGAGTGCGACGAGCGGACCAGGCCGTTCAACATCTTGTAGTAGGCGACCGGATCGGCGTCGGTGAGGAT
>JAFAFZ010000184.1 GCA_023423215.1 Actinomycetes bacterium | reverse complement strand
CCCTGGGGGGGGGCCGTCGGCGGGGCGTGCTGGGCGCTCCCGGAGGGGCCCGGCGCGACCGACGAGGACCGGCCGGACCACCCGGTCGGGCACGTCCCGCACGAGGACGCCGCCGCCTTCGCCCGCTGGGCGGGCATGCGGCGGCCGACCGAGGCCGAGTGGGAGCGCGCCGCACGCGGCGGACTGGACGGCGCGACCTACCCGTGGGGCGACGAGCTCGTCCCCGACGGTGCCTGGCGCTGCAACATCTGGCAGGGGTGGTTCCCGGAGTCGAACACCGCGGAGGACGGGCACCTCGGCACCGCTCCGGTCCGCTCCTTCGTGCCCAACGCGTTCGGGCTGCACCAGATGGTCGGCAACGTGTGGGAGTGGACCGCCGACCGATGGACCACGGCACACCCCGCGGGCCCGCTGCACGACCCGACCGGCCCCGCGACCGGCGAGGAGCGGGTGCGGCGTGGCGGCAGCTACCTCTGCCACGACTCGTACTGCAACCGGTACCGGGTCGCGGCGCGCGATCGGGGTCATCCGGGCGACACCACCGCGAACCTCGGCTTCCGCTGCGCCGCCGACACCGCCTGAGGAGCTCGAACGAGCGATCGCAGGAGCGCCCCGACCCGAGCGTCGCCGGTCACGTCGCCCGACGCGAGACCTCGCCCCGACGGCCTCGATCCAGGAGGACCCCGAAGACGTAGGCGAGCCCGACGCCGAGCGCGGTCTCGGCCACGCGCTCCAGCCAGCGCGATCCGGCGCTCGACGGGTCCGCCTGGACGATCAGGCTGAGTGCGAGGAAGGTCGTGAACGCCGAGGTCACGTACCAGCGGCTGCGATGGGTCGCGGAGCACACCGAGACGACCGCGACCGCGAGGACGGCGTAGGCGGCCGGTCGGAACCCGAGGGTGGCGTCCAGGCCGGCGAGCCCCGCACCGAGCGCGACCGAGACGAGGCGTCCGACGGAACGCAGCTGGACCATCTCGGCCGCCGGCCGCATGACGAGCAGGGTGGCCGCGCAGGCCCATCCGACGTGGTCCAGGTCGAGCGCGAAGCCGACGCCGGCGGCGATCCCGGCCGCCACTCCCAGGCGGACGCCGTAGTCGAGCATCGCCCCGGGCGCGTCGGCCGGCGCCGGCGCGCTCCGCGGTCCCGGCCGCTCCGGCCAGGCCAGCGAGACGGCCGTTGCGTACACCGAGCCGCCCGCCATGATCAGCGCCAGGCCCATCGACTCGCCGACGTCGGTGTAGCTGAAGCCGACGCCCACCAGGGGCAACGCCAGCACCATCACGAGCCGCCCGGACGCCGAGCGACCGGCCAGCAGCGCGGCCCCGATGCCGAGCACGACGATGCCCGGGACCGCGAGCACCGGCACCTGCGCGAGCAGCGAGCCGATCAGGATCGATGCGCCCGCCACGGCGCCGACGTGCGCCGTCACGGGTCGCCGTCGCCGGCGTGGCGCCACCCCGACGACCGCGGCCGGGATGACGCCGACCGCGAGCGCCAGCCCACGGGTGACGTCCTGGGTGACCGCGATCGCCGCCGGTACCGCGATCAGCGCGCCGAACAGGGCATCGGACCAGTTCCAGACCAGACCGGGCGTGCGGCTCGGCGCTGCAGTCCGATCGTCGACCATCGGCGACGATGGTCCCACGTCACCGCGGAGCGCGAGGCGACGTCGACGACGCCTCGCCTCAGCCCGGGAGCGGTGCGATGACGAGCCGGTCGGTGGCGTCGGGCGTGATGTTGAGCTGCACCGTCGCGTAGCGGCTGCCGTCGAAGCTGATCCACGGGCTGGTGATCGGACGGACCACGCCGGTGTCGGCATCGATGAACCGGAACACCTCGGTGCGCGAGTTGGGCCACCACGACACGACGAAGTACCGGCCGTCGCCGGTGACCGACGAGAGGTGGTGGATGTCGGGGTCGGACCACAGCGTGGTCACGACGCCGGTGGTGGTGTCCTGCGAGGTCAGCGTGCCCGTCGACTGCGACCACACGATCTGGTTCGTCCCGCGGGTCCAGCTGTGCACCTCCGGCTGCGACGTGGTCTCGGTGACCTCTCCGGTCGAGAGGTCCAGCCGCGCTCGTGCGGCCACCGGTGTTCCCCACCCACCGGTCACGACCGTCCCGTACTCCACGGCCGTGCCGTCCTCGGTGAAGCTCGGCTGCTGGTGCGCACGCTCCGACGAGCCGGTCAGACCCGTGAGCTGGCGGGTCTCGCCGGTGTCCAGGTCGAACAGGTAGAGCTCGGGACAGATGTGGTACCTCGTCGGCTGCCACATGCGGTCCTCGCGGCAGTTCGCGGCGACGGGTCCGACCTGCAGCGACCCGGCGTTCGACGCGAACACCACCTGTCGCTCGTTCGGTGACAGCGCCGCCTCGCCGAAGTCGCCGCTGCCCATGGCCACGGGCGTCGTGGCGCCGGTGTCGTCGTCGTAGACGAAGAACCGGTAGCTGGGGCGTGTCTCCCCGTCGAGGTGGAAGGGCGACCGGGCGTACAGGATCGTCGAGAGGTCCTCGCTGGCGTCCTCGATCCACATCTCGGTCAGGATCGGTCCGGTGGCCACGACCCGTCCGCCGGACGGCAGCGGTTGCTCCGTCGGGTTCTGGCTCGGCGGATAGCACGCCGTCGCCACCAGACCGCACGTCGCGACGATCCAGGCCGCGACGGCCGTACGTGCACTGACCTTCATCTCGCCAGCTCCCCTCGTGCCCCGGGGCATCTTCATCGCGCCGGCCTGCGAACGCAACCACCTCCGTCCGGCGACGAGCTCGGCGTCGGCCGTCCGTGCGCCGCGTCCAGGCTCAGCCGGCCGCCTCGGCGACCAGCTCGCCCAGTCGTGCGACCTGGGCCTCGATCGCCGGGGTGTGGGGGAAGCCCGTGTTCAGGCGCAGGTACTCGCGGAAGCCGCCCGAGGCGGAGAACATCGGCCCGGGCGCGAAGCGGATCCCCTCGACCACCGCCGACTCGTACACGGCGAGCGAGTCCACGCCCGATGGGAGCTGCACCCACAGGACGTGTCCGCCACGCGGCGAGGTGGACCGGGTCCCGGGTGGGAAGTGGCGCGCCACCGCGTCGACCATCGCGTCCATCTGCTGGGCGTACGCGCGCTGCAGGCGGCGCAGGTGGCGGTCGCACCCGCCGCTCTCGAGGTACGCCGCGACCGCGAGCTGCGGTGCGACGGCCGTCGCCTGGTTGACCACCAGCTTCATCAGTTCGAAGCGGTCCCGGTAGCGCCCCGGCGCGGCCCAGCCCACTCGCAGGCCGGGCGAGAGGGTCTTGCTCCACGACGAGCAGTGCAGCACCAGCCCGTTGCGGTCGAAGGCCTTGAGCGATGCGGGCCGCACGCCGTCGAAGGACAGCTCGGCGTAGACGTCGTCCTCGACGAGCGGCACGTCGAAGCGTTCGAGCAGGCCCATGAGGCGACGCTTGGCGGCGTCGTC
>JAFAFZ010000081.1 GCA_023423215.1 Actinomycetes bacterium | reverse complement strand
GGCGCCGCCGTCGAAGGTCAGCTCGGCATCATCGGTGAGCAGCGCGAGGAACGACTCCATGTCACCACCGGCGCACGCGTCCAGGAACCGGTTCAGGACCTCGTCGCGCTGCGCGAGATCCGCGTCGGCCCGGGGCCGTTCGGCGTCGATGCGCTGGCGGGCCCTGCGCAGGAGCTGCCGGCTCGACGCGTCGGTCCGTCCCAGCATCTCGGCGATGTCGGCGTGCGGGTAGGCGAAGACGTCGTGCAGCAGGAGCACGGCGCGCTCGTCGGGGCTCAGGTGCTCGAGCACGACGAGGAACGCCATCGAGAGCGTGTCGGCCAGCTCGGCGGACGCCGCCGCGTCCGGTGCGGGATCGGCGGCGATCGGCTCGGGGAGCCACGGCCCCACGTAGGACTCGCGGCGAACCCGGGCCGACCGCTGGTGGTCGATCGCCAGGCGGGTGGTGATGGTGGTGAGGTACGCCGCCGGCGATTCGATGTCGTCGACCTGGGCGCGGTGGGCGCGCAGCAGCGCATCCTGGACGATGTCCTCGGCGTCGCTGAGCGACCCGGTCATGCGGTAGGCGAGGCTCGTCAGGCGCGGCCGTTCCTGCTGGGCGATCCGGTCCAGCTCTGCTGCGTCCACTGCTGCCCCTAGCCAGCGTGCGCGACGGCGCTGGGCGGGGCGAGCTGGAACGTGACGCCGAACCGGTTCCACATGTTGATGAGACCGATGCCCGCCACGAGGTAGACGAGCTCGCGCTCGTCGAACTGGGCGCGGGCGGCATCGAAAACCTCGTCCGGAACGCCGTGCTCCCCGAAGCGGGTGGCCGCGTCCGTGAGGCCGAGTGCGGCTCGCTCCCGGTCCGTGTAGAGCGGGTGTTCCCACCACGCGGACAGACCGAAGAGGCGAGCGGTGGACTCGCCGGCCTGGAGCGCGTCCCGCGAGTGGATGTCCACGCAGTGGCCGCAGCCGTTGACCATCGAGGCCCGCAGCTTGACCAGTTCGAACAGGGCGGGGTCGATGTGCTGCGAGATCTGCTTGGTGAGGGCGAACATCGGCTTCTGCAGCTCGGGGGCGATCGTGTGGGGGTCCATGCGCTCGAACATCGAGGTTCCTTTCGTCGAACACCGGTTGACGAACCCCTTGACGGAACAGCTCGACGTTACGTGACGCGCCTTCGCCGGCGTCCGGGCAGGTCGTCCGTCCGCGGCGTGGGGACGACCGCGCTGCGGCAGGCCGTCCCCCGGTCGCGTCACGAACGGGGGCGCTGGTCCGTCAGGAGTGGTTGCCATCGATCAGCTGTCGAAACGGAGCAACCGCCATGCACCCCACCGCACCCGCCACCAGGTCGGTCACCGTGATCGGCTCGACCGGTCTCATCGGATCCCAGCTCGTCCAACACCTCGGCGCCGCCGGCCACCGCATCGTCGAGGTCTCCCAGTCCACACGGGCCGACGTCTTCACCGGTGAAGGACTCGACGACGCGCTCGCCGGTGCCGACGTGGTCATCGACGTCGTCAACTCCGCCACGCCCGACGACCCCGCAGAGGCGTTCTTCCGGCAGACCTCCGCCAACCTCTCCGCTGCAGCGGCCACGGCAGGCGTCGGCCACTACGTGGTCCTGTCGATCGTCGGCGCCGACCTCCTCGCTCCGGTTGCCGGGTACATGCGCGGCAAGCTCGCCCAGGAAGCTGCCGCGGCGACGTCAGGGGTTCCCTGGACCGTGCTGCGCTCGACCCAGTTCCACGAGCTCACCGAGAGCATCACCGAGTCGCTCGTGGTCGACGACGAGGTCCGGGTCCCGGACGCCTCGATCCAGACCATCGCGTCCGCCGAGCTGGTCGAGATCCTGGCCGGCATCGCCGTCGGGGATCCGCTCGACGCGATCCACAAGGTCGGCGGCCCGCAGCGGATGTCCTTCGCCGACATGGCGCACACCGTCCTGGCCCACCAGCACCGCGACCTGCGCGTCGTCGAGGACCCGGCGGTGGGCTACTTCGGCCTTCCCATCGAGGCGACCACCCTCGTCCCCGACGACGCCGCGCAGCGCGGCGCCACCCCGTTGGCTGACTGGCTGGGCCGAGGCTGAGCTCGCGGAGGACCACCCGCCACCTCCTGCGCGGTGCCGTCGGCGGTTCCTAGAGTGAGCAGCACGACCACGAGGTCCAGCGATGCTCCTTCCGTACTTCACGATCGGACACTCGAACCGGACGATCGAGGAGTTCATCGGCCTGCTCGACGACCACGACGTCGAGCTGGTGGTCGACGTCCGACGGCTTCCGGGCTCGGCGAGGTATCCCCAGTTCGACGAGGATGCCCTCGCGACGACCCTCTCGGAGGCGGGCATCGACCTCCGGCGCTCGACGGGGCTCACCGGCCGTCGCCCCAGGAGCGCGGACGTGCCCCCCGAGGTCAACGCGTGGTGGGAGAACCGCAGCTTCCACAACTACGCCGACCACGCCTTGGGTGAGGAGTTCCGTCAGGCCCTGGCGGAGCTCCGGGAGTGGGGCCGGGAGCGGCGATCAGTGGTGATGTGCTCCGAAGCGGTGTGGTGGAGGTGCCACCGGCGGATCATCGCCGACCACCTGCTGGCTCACGGCGACGAGGTCCTGCACATCATGGGGGGCCGTCGCTCACAGGCCGCGCAGCTGAGCGTCGGCGCGGTCATCGGCGACGATCTCACCGTCGCCTACCCCACGTCGGAGGGTGAGGCCTGAACGACCACCGGATCGCGGAGCCGCCGTCCCAGGTCGGCCGTTCGAGCGTCCTCGTCGCGACGACCGGTCCGTTCGCCAGCTCGCGGGACGAGCACCGACCGCTACGCTCCGCCAGGACGTGCGTCTCGACCGAGGGGGCGGGCATGCCACGGATCGAGACCGACTACCTGGTGGTGGGGGCGGGTGCCTCAGCGATGGCCTACGTCGACGCGCTCGTCGCCGCGGCGCCGGACGTCGAGTGCCTGCTGGTCGACCGACGCCACGCTCCCGGCGGGCACTGGATCGACGCCTATCCGTTCGTGCGCTTGCACCAGCCCTCCGCCAACTACGGCGTCGACTCGCGGGTCCTCGGGTCGGACCGCATCGACACGCACGGACCGAACGCCGGCTTCTACGAGCAGGCGACCGGGTCCGAGATCGTGGACTACTTCGCCCGGGTGCTGTCCGACGACCTCCTGCCCACGGGGCGCGTGCGCTTCTGCGGGATGACCG
>JAFAFZ010000137.1 GCA_023423215.1 Actinomycetes bacterium | reverse complement strand
CACCCCCACCGCCACAACCGATCGACCGAACACCTGCCACGCCCACCCGCGCCGGCGGGTACCGGCGCGCCCCGCAGTCATCTGGCGCCGCGCTGGTCGCCCTGCGACCACCAGCACGCACGATGTCATTGCCGTTGGCCGCCTCCGCTCGCCGTGTCCTCTCGGCGCGGCCTCCGACCGTGCCCGAGGTTCGACCGGCAGCGTGCGATCAGACGGTGCGGGCGGTGAGGACGAGTCCGTCCCGTCGGCGTTAGACCTCCATCGCGAAGCCGAAGCGGTCGACCTCGGTCGCCAGGTCGATGTCCGCCGGATCGACGTGGCCGTCGCCGACGGCGAGGGTGCGCATCGCCTCCGGGCTGCCGGCGACCCCGGCCGCCGTCTCGTCCGCGAGCAGCGGCCGCCCGGTGCGCGCCCGCTCGATCAGCTCGGCGGTCAGCAGGTCGTCCTCGCCGTGGCGGTCCTCGCGGTCGAGCATGCGACCGGTGAGGACGTACGTCGGCGCACCGAGTCCGCACCCCTCGATCGCTCGTGCCGTCGCCGACGCACACACGAGGCTTGCGGCGAACAACCGATCGGCCGAGCGGGCGGCGACGACGCCCTGGGTGCCGGCCGAGGTGCGCTGCACCACGATCCGACCGTCCAGGTCGGCCTGCGCCACCGCCACGGGCGAGTTCGAGAGGTCGAAGCCGGCCGGTCGACGGCCGCCGTCCTCGCCCATCACGGCCGCACCGCCCAGGTCCGCCGCCAGCTCGATCGCCTCGGCCACGCCGCCGACCAGCCAGATCTCGCGCGCGCCCGCGTCGAACCCGTAGGCCGCCGTGGTGAACGCGCGCAGCACGTCGATCGCGACGACCACGCCTCGGGTGCTCCCGACCTCGGACGTCGCCAGGAACTGCGGCTCGTCCTGCACTCAGCCCGTCCGACTTCCGTGGTCCACGCACCTGATCCTGACCCGTCCGCCTCCGTCCGGCGAGCACGGTCCCGAAGTTCCTCCTCGTCGCGTGTCGAGGTCCGGCCGTCGGCTCCGTCGTCACGGGTGCACGGTCGAACGGCGGCCGACGACGAAGGAGCTCCCCATGACCAAGGTGACCGCACAGATGTCGGTGTCCCTCGACGGCTGCTACGCCGGACCCCGGGACGACACCGACTCGAGCGACATGGCCGGTTGGATGGTCGGCACCGAGGCACCCGGGTTCTTCCGGGTCACCCGATGGGTCGTCGACGCGATGAGCTGGCGCGATCGGCAGGGCTTCGGGGGCGGCACACGCTCGATCAACGACGACATCGTCGCCCGGCAGTTCGAGTCGGCGGGCGCCTACGTGATGGGTCGACGCATGTTCGACGGCGGCGAGGTCCCGTGGGGCGAGGAACCCCCGTTCCGCGTGCCGGTGTTCGTCTCGACTTCACGGCCCCGGCCGACCCTCGAGCGCCGGGGCGGCACCTCGTTCACCTTCGTCACCGATGGCCTGGCGCACGCCGTCGAGCTGGCGAAGGAGGCCGCCGGCGACAAGGACGTCGCCGTCGCGGGCGGCGGCACGCTCCTGCGCGCGGCGCTCGCCGCCGGTCTGGTCGACGAGCTCACGTTGCACGTCGTTCCGGTCCTGCTCGGCGGCGGCCAACGCCTGTTCGACGCCTCGCTCGTGCTCAACCCCCGCGAAGGGATCGAGCTCACCCCGATCGAGGTCGTCGACACACCCGACGTCACCCACGTGCGCTATCGGGTCGAGGGCCGGGCGCCGCTCGAGCTCGACGACCGCGGCCGCAGCGGCGACTGACGGACAGCATCGCCGCAGCAGCGATCGGCAGCCGTCAGGCCGCGCCGACCGCCTCGCCGTAGGCGACCTCGAGGTCGTGCACGTCCGCCTCGGCGAGCGGCGGGGCGGCGCCCGTGTCGAGCAGCTCCAGCAGGTGGTCGAGGCAGGCGTGGTAGCCGGCCGCGGTGTTCGCCGCCGCCTCGTCCGACGGGCCGAGCCAGGTGGTGAAGTGCAGCACCGTGCCACCCTCGACCGGCTCCAGCTCGAAGCGCAGCACGTCGGTCTCCCAGGTCCACTCGAACACCCTGGGCGGGTCCCACACCCGGATCTCGCCCGTGAGCGGCGCCTCGTCCAGGCCGTACTTCTGGACGTGCGCCGGCCAGAACGGCAGCTCGATCGCCGCGCCCTCGGCGCGCTCGCCGACGATGTCGGCCGGCATCCAGTACTGCAGGTGCTCGGACTCGGTCAGCGCGCGCCACACCTTCTCGGGCGGGTGCGACAGCGAGCGTTCGAAGCGCAGGATCCACGCGCCACGCTCCTGCGAGACGCGACCAAGGGGTCGGTCGGGTGCAGCCATCAGTCCTCCATCTCGTCGAGCCGACGTTCGAGCGCGTCGAGCCGTTCGTCCCAGATGCGCCGGTACGGCGCGAGCCACGAGTCGAGCTCCATGAGCGGACCCACCTGCAGCCGGTAGAGCCGCCGCTGCGCGTCCGCACGCACCTCGACCAACCCGGCGTCCCGCAGGACCTTGAGGTGCTTCGACACGCTCGGCTGCGCCAGGTCGAGCGCCTCGGTCAGCGCACCGACCGACCGCTCACCCGCACGCAGCTCGCCGAGGATCGCCCGCCGGTGCGCCTCGCCCAGGACCTCGAACACGCTGACCATGCGCACGAGAATTCCCCATGAGGCATATTCTCGTCAAGGCATGGACTGGGAAGGGCGCAAACCGCACGAAGTTGTGCGAGCACACGATTCCCGAACTACGTTCACCCGCCGAACAGGCTGGGGAGGGGAACCATGCACCGATCGATCCGCTGCGCCCTGGGCGCGGCGTTGCTCGCCGTCGTCGCGATCCCGGTGGTCGCGGCCGCCGGCGCCGAGGAGCTCACGCCCGTCGAGGACCCGGCCCAGGTCGCGGCGCCCGTCGCCGGCGAGGTCACCACGACCACGGTCGCGCCCGATGCCGCCGCACCGGACGTCGCTGCCCCGCAGCCCGAGGAGCCGACGCCGTCCGCGCCGGCCGGAGCGACCCCGCAGGACCCTGCGCCCACGACCGAGCCCGGCATCGCAGAGGATCCGGACGCCGGCGCAGCAGCACCGGCGCCCGAGGCGGCGGCCGACCTGAACGCACAGCAGTCCTGCGACCCGAACTACACCGGGGCCTGCGTGCCGCTCAGCCTGGGTGACCTGGACTGCGCCGACATCGACGGCGGCCCGATCCAGGTGGTCGGTGCCGATCCCCATGGCCTCGACCGGGACGGCGACGGCGTCGCGTGCGAGAGCAACGGCCCGTCCACCACGACCCCGCCGAGCACCGCACCGCCGGTCACCGCGCCGCCGACCACCGCACCGCC
>JAFAFZ010000113.1 GCA_023423215.1 Actinomycetes bacterium | reverse complement strand
TGTCGGAGCAGGACGGCCACGGGTACCAGCTGATCCAGGCGCTCGAGGCGAAGACCGACGGCGCCTGGCGGCCGAGCCCCGGCTCGGTCTACCCGACGCTCCAGCTGCTCGAGGACACCGGTCTGGCGACCTCGGAGCTGCGTGACGGCAAGCGGGTGTACTCGATCACCGACGAGGGCCGCGCCGAGGCCGACCGTCGGGTCGACGAGGCCGGACGGCTGCCGTGGGAGCAGGGCCCCCAGGACGGCGGTCTGCGCGGCGCCATGATGCAGCTGCACCTGGCGGCGCGGCAGATCAACGCGGAGGGCGATCCCGAGCACGTCGAGGCGGCCATCGCGGTCGTCAACGACGCCCGCAAGCAGCTGTACCGGCTGCTCGCCGACTGACGCCGGCGGGGGTGGCGGGCGGTCTGTCAACCGCGCGTGGACGTGGCGTCGGGGCGGGGACCCGGTGAGCGAGGCGGTCGTACCGTCCGGCGATGACGATCGACCTCACCGCCCCGGCCCCGGCCGACACCGCCACCTCGACGCCGCGCCACGGCACCAACATCGTCGAGGACCCGGCGCTGGTCGACGAGTCGTCCGCCGGGGCATCGGCTTCACGTGCTGCCCGGTCTCGAACGCGTTCGTCACCGGTGACACGGAGGCGACCGAGATCGTCGACCTGCTGCGTCGCGGCGCGAAGGTGCCGGTCGACTCGGACGATCCGGCCTACTTCGGTGCCTACATGGACGAGAACTACGCCGCGCTGGCGGCCGAAGCCGGCCTGGAGCGCGCCGAGCTGGTGCAGCTCGCCCGGAACGGGTCCGAGGTCGCCTGGCTCAGCGATCGCGCACGAGCGGCGTACCTGGCCGAGCTCGACGCGTACGCCGCGTCGGAGGGCGTGCTCCTGTCCTAGGGTCGACCCCGATCCGGCCCGGTCCGACCGTTGGGACGACCGGGCCCCGCCGGGACGACAGGGGGACACGTGGACGACTCGGAGCGCTCGATCGGCGAGGGGCTAGCTGCGTTGGCGGCCGAGGATCCGGACCGGCCGGCGATCATCGTCGGCGACCGGATGGTCACGCGGGCGCAGCTCGAGTCGCGCACCAACCGGCTCGCGCGTGCCTACGAGTCGCTCGGCGTCACGCCGGACAGCCTCGTGACGATCGGGCTGCCGAACGGCATCGAGTTCGTCGAGGCGACGATCGCGACGTGGAAGGCGGGCGCGACCCCGCAACCCGTGTCGGACCGGCTCCCGCGTCGCGAGCGCCAGGCGATCATCGAGCTGGCCGATCCGGCGCTGGTGGTCGGCGTCGACCCGGACGAGGCCGGCGGACGTCCGACGATCCCGGTCGGGTTCGAGCCCGAGGTCAGCGACGACTCGCCGCTTCCGCCGCGCATCGCCCGCTCGATCAAGGCGCCGACCTCGGGCGGCAGCACCGGTCGGCCCAAGATCATCGTGTCGACCCACCCGGCGACGCTGTTCAACGCCACCGTGCACCAGTACTACACGGACATGGTGCCGGGCGGCGTCCAGCTGGTGACCGGACCCCAGCACCACAACGGACCGTTCATGTACGGCCACGCCGGCGTGCTCATCGGGGCGACGATCGTCATCATGGAGCGCTTCGACGCCTCCCGGATGCTCGAGCTGATCGAGCGGCACCGGATCGACTGGGTGTACGCCGTGCCGACGATGATGAGCCGTGTGCTGGCGCTGCCGGAGGACGAACGGCTCGGCCGTGACCTGTCGTCGCTGCGGGTGCTGTTCCACATGGCGGCGCCGTGCCCGCCGTCGCTGAAGCAGGCCTACATCGACTGGCTCGGCCCGGAGCGGGTGTGGGAGCTCTACGGCGGCACCGAGGGGATGATGGCGACGATCATCACGGGGCAGCAGTGGCTCGACCACCCCGGCTCGGTCGGGCTGCCCCTGGGGGGTGAGCTCGAGATCCGCGACGCCGAGGGCAACCGGCTCGGACCCGACCGGACGGGTCACGTCTGGATGCGCTCGGCCGACCACTCGAGGCCGACCTACGAGTACCTGGGCGCCGAGTCCCACGCGGCCGAGGGCGGCTGGGAGTGCCTGGGCGACATCGGCCACCTGGACGCGGACGGCTTCCTCTACTTGAGCGACCGCGAGACCGACATGATCGTCGTCGGCGGTTCGAACGTGTACCCGGCCGAGGTCGAGGCAGCGCTGGTCGAGCACCCCGCCGTGATCGAGGCCTGCGTGATCGGTCTACCGCATGCCGACAAGGGCAACGCGCCGCACGCCATCCTGCAGCTGGCCGAGCCCGTGGGCGACACCGAGCTGGTGGCGCACCTGAAGGAGCGGCTCGTCGGCTACAAGCTGCCCGTCAGCTTCGAGCGCCTGGACGAACCCCTGCGCGACGACGCCGGCAAGGTGCGACGCTCCGCGCTGCGAGCAGAACGCCTGAACTGAATCCGTGCGCGACGTCGGCATGACGCTGCCGATGTCACGGGCGTGGTGCCAGCACCTCGGCGACTCCTGCGAGGACCACGTTCAGCTTCTTCTGGAACCACTCGCGAGGTGGCTGGAACCCCTCGGGTTCCGGGTGGTGGATCCGCAGGTGATGGGATCGGAGCGCGACGTCGAACGCGAGGTCGTACACGAGATCCGTCGCGAGGAGCGCGTCGTCGCCGCTGTACCCGGCGCCGACGAGTGCTGCGACGACCTGGTCCGCGCGTGCGTCGGCGGCGGGGGGCGGAACGCTCTGGACCGACATCTCGAGAGCGAGCCCCGGCTGCTCCTCGAGCATGTTCCACATCGCCCAGCCCTCGCCTTCCAGCAACGACAAGGAGTCGGCGGTGAGGGCGGGTGGCGGCAGCTGGGTGACCACGTGTTCGACGGCGACCGCCACCAGCTCCTCCCGGTTCCGCACGTGCTTGTACAGCGAGCTGTGGCTCACGCCCAGCTGGCGAGCGACGGCTTCGAGCGTCAAGCGCTCCCAGCCGACGGCGAGCACTGCGGCGACGATGGCCTCGGTGCCGGCGATCTGACGCCGTCGTCGTCGTCGGTCGACGGTGGCGGGGTGCGGAGCAGGGTGTGGATCGATGCCTCCATTCAACCCGACCGCCGCCTCGAACCTTAAGCTACAACTTGTCACCTGATGATAGGTAGACCTAATGTCCCGCCCCATGTCGGTTCGTCCCAGGTTCCTCTCGCTCGCCATCGCAGTGCTCGCCACCACGCTGCTCGTCACGGCGTGCAGCGATGCCGACGACACGACTTCGACCGCGACGGGTGGCTCCTCGGTGGCGCACCGCTTCGGCGTCACCGAAGTTCCCGATGATCCGCAGAGGATCGTCGCGGTCGGGGCGACCGATGCGGACACCTTGGTGGCGCTGGGCATCGAACCCGTCGCCGCGTACGAGAACACGGGGTTCGGCACGGGTCCGTTCTTCCCGTGGATCGACGGGGCGCCACAGCTCGCTGCGACCGAGCCGTTGGAGGTCGGTGCGGACGGGTCGGTCAACATCGAGCAGGTTGCGGCGCTCGAGCCCGACCTGATCTTCGCGGTCAACCTCTACACCGATGCGGAGCAGCAGTACGAGCTGCTCTCGGAGATCGCCCCGACGGTTGCGGCGAGCGCCGACCCGACCGGGATGAGCTGGGCGGAGCACACCATGGAGATCGCAGCGGCACTCGGGCGCGAGGAGGATGGGCGACGGCTGATCGACGAGGTGGAGACCTCGATCGCGGACACCGCTGCGGACAACCCCGAGTTCGCCGGCGCGACGCTGTCCTTCGGCGGCATCTTCGACGCCGCAGCAGCCACGATGGTGTTCGGCGAGGAGGACTACGCGCGGATCTTCCTCGGTGAGCTCGGGTTCACGACTCCACCGGCGCAGCTCGAGGAGCTCCCTGCGCTGGCCCCCGAGGGCCAGACCCAGGCCGACGTCGGACTGGAGCGCCTGGACCTGCTCGACGCTGACGTGCTCGTCCTCGGGTCGTTCGACTCGTCGGTCGCCGATGAGTTCACCGCCCGAGAGGTGTTCCAGCAGCTCCCGGTCGTCGTCGCCGGTCGCTACGTGGAGGCCCAGCCCGGGACCATCGCCGCACTTCGTCTTCCGAGCGTGCGCTCGATCCCGTTCGTCCTGGACGAGCTCGTGCCAGAGCTCCGGTCCGTGCTCACCTAGGCGCTGCTGACGACGATCGCCGAGCTCGTTGCGCATCCCCTCCGCCCCTCGCGACCTCGACGTGTCGGTGAGGCCGAGATGTGGACCTCACGGACGCGTCGACGCCGAGACCGGGCCGGAACGCGAACCGACGTGTCGGTGAGGCCCAGGTGTGGGCCTCCACGACACGTCAGGCTCGGGGGGATCGGGGGATCGGTGGAAGATCGGGCGATCAGTGCCGCGAGTGGGCGGCGACGGCCTCGTCACGGGCGGTGCGCAGGCGCTGCACCTCGTCGCGGTCGGCGTCGAGCTGGGCGACGGTCGGGAGCGGTTCGCCCGCACGGGCGTCGACCAGGTCGTCGGCCAGGTGGATGAGCGCCGACTGGTACGCCTTCTCGGCCTCGACCGCGTCCCTGCCGTGCTCGTGGTGCAGGTGGTGCCAGGCCTTGCGTCGGCGGTGGTAGCTCGGCGCCAGGGAGTCCACGTCCTCCTGGGTCGTGACCCCGGCCGTGACCTCGTCGCCGAGCACGTCGACGACCCAGTCCCGCTCCGACGCCGCCGCACGGCGGTACACCCAGACGAAGAAGCCCAGCAGGATGAAGCCCTTGATGAGCGGGCCGACGAAGCCGTTGCCGACGTTCGCCAGGATGGGGGAGTCCCAGAACGAGTGGCCGATGATCGCGGCCAGGATCAGCCCGACGGCCGCAGCCGGCTTGCGCTTCGTGTCACGCGCCAGCAGGTAGCCGAGACCGGCGCCGAACAGGCCGGTGAAGAGCTGGTGGCTCCACCAGCTGGCCACCACGACACGACCCATGAAGCTCTGGAACACGCTCGTGAGCACGTCCTGGCCGAAGGTCATGTTGAGGCCGTGGAGCATGTACTCGAGGTCCTCGACGACCTGGAAGCCGAAGCCGACGAACATGCCGAGCACCATCATCTCGAACGGCGAGCGCAAGCGCTCCCGCATGATGACGAGCACGGCCACGATGCCGATGCCGCAGGCGATCTCCTCGATCCACCCGGCCGTCAGACCGGCACCCCAGTCGGCCACGAACGACGGGTTCGTCAGCTTCGTGAGGATGTCGAGGAAGGCGATCTCGGCCGGCATCGACACCACGAAGGTGGCGATGAACCCGCCCCAGAGGAACCCGACCACGGCGGTGCGCCGGGTCAGGCGGGAGAACAGCTCGCGGTGCGAGATGAACACCAGCCACGGGATCGCGAACAGGGTCCAGAACACGATCGAGAACAGGACGGCCGGGGTCGACACGACCAGCTCCGGGCGGACCAGCTGCGTCACGCACAGCACCAGACCGAGCGCCAGCAGCCCGAGGAACATCCAGCTCATCAGGTTGGACGGGTCGAACCACGAGACGAGGCCCGACAGCCGGTGGTGGTGGCGGCTGGCCGCCACCGTCGAAGTTGGCTCGGACACCGCGCCGGCGGGAGATGTATCGACGGCGGTGCCCGAGCCGGTGCGACTCCCCGGACCGGCAGGGGAGCGGGTGGGGAGTCGCGGGCCGG
>JAFAFZ010000080.1 GCA_023423215.1 Actinomycetes bacterium | reverse complement strand
GTCAGCCGGAGAAGCCGACCCGTGCGTGCGATCCGTCGCAGAACGGCTTGTCGCCGGAGGCCCCGCACCGGCACAACGCCACCCGGGTCGCGACCCGCAGCACGGTGCCCGCGTCGTCGACGACCTGCACCGGCCCCTGGATCGCGAGCGGACCGCCGTCGGTGACGCGCACCGTCACCGGCACGTCAGCGCCGACACCCTGGTCATCGCCCGCAGGACCGGGCTGCTCGACGCGGGCGCCGGGGCCGAGCGGACCGCCGTCGAAGCGGGTGTAGCCGAGCGCCCCGCTCGGGCAGCGGTCGACCTGCTCGGCGATGCGGTCCGCCGACGCGGCGTCGACCCGGATCCACGGGCGCGCGTCGAAGTCGAACACCTCGGGCAGTCCGGTCACGCAGTTGCGGGAGTGGATGCACCGCTCGCTGTCCCAGTGCACCGTGAGCACGGGCGCACCGTCGAGGCGTTGCACGTAGTCCTTGCGTGCCACGCCCGGCCCCCTAGAACTCGCCGTTCTCGATCATGGCGTCGAGCTCGTCGGGGGTCATGAGCACCGTGCGGGCCTTCGACCCCTCGGACGGCCCGACGACCCCGCGCTGCTCGAGCAGGTCCATCAGGCGACCGGCGCGGGCGAAGCCGACCTTCAGCTTGCGCTGCAGCATCGAGGTGGACCCCAGGCCGCTGCGCACGACCAGCTCCATGGCCTGCTTGAGCAGGTCGTCGTCCTCGTCCCCACCGCCGCCGGCCGAGGACCCGCCGCCGCTCGGCGCGTTGTCGTCTCCTGCGACCCCCTCGACGTACTGCTCCTCGACCGCGGGCGCCTGCTTGCGCCACTGGCCGACGACCGCCGAGACCTCGGACTCCTCCACCCAGGCGCCCTGGATGCGCTGCGCCGAGGAGGAGCCGCCGCCCAGGAGGAGCATGTCGCCCCGACCGACCAGGCGCTCGGCGCCCATCTGGTCGAGGATGACCTTCGAGTCGGTCGCCGAAGCCACCGCGAAGGCGAGCCGGGCGGGGATGTTGGCCTTGATGACGCCGGTGATGACGTTGACGGAGGGGCGCTGGGTGGCGATGACGAGGTGGATGCCCACCGCACGCGCCTTCGCGGCGATGCGGGTGATGGACTCCTCGACGTCGCGCGACGCCACCATCATCAGGTCCGCGAGCTCGTCGACGACGACGAGGATGAACGGCATGCGGGTGAACTCGCGGTCCTCGCCGAACTGCGTGACCAGATCGCCGCGGTCGAACGCCGCGTTGTAGCCGGAGATGTCACGGACGCCGACCTCGCTGAGCAGGTCGTAGCGGCGCTCCATCTCGTGGACCGCCCAGTTCAGGGCGTTCGCCGCCTTCTTCGGGTTGGTCACGACCTGGGTGAGCAGGTGCGGGATGCGGTTGTACTGGGTCAGCTCGACCTGCTTGGGGTCGATGAGGATCATGCGGACCTGGTCGGGCGTCGAGCGCATCAGCAGCGACGTGATGATCGAGTTGATGCAGGACGACTTGCCGGCGCCCGTCTGACCGGCGATGAGCAGGTGCGGCATGGTCGCCAGGTTCATGAGCACCGCGGTGCCGGAGATGTCGCGGCCGACGCCGACCTCGAGCGGGTGGGTCGCCCGGTGCGCCTCTTCCGAGGAGAGGATGTCGCCCAGGTTGACGACCTGGCGGTCCTTGTTCGGCACCTCGACGCCGATCGCCTGGCGGCCGGGGATGGGCGCGAGGATGCGCACGTCGGGCGACGCCATGGCGTAGGCGATGTCCTTGTGCAGGCTGGTCAGCCGGCTGACCTTCACGCCGACGCCGAGCTCGAGCTCGTAGCGGGTGACGGTCGGGCCGACCACCATGCCGACGAGGCGCGTCTCGACCCCGTGCTCGGCGAGCGCCCCCTCGAGCACGCGGCCACGCGCCTCGACCTCCTTCGTGTCCACGGTGCGCTTGCCGGACAGCGGCAGGAGCTTGGGCGAGGGCAGCCGCCACGGCGACCCGGCGGCGGCGGGGCCGAGGCCCATCTCGAGCTGCTGGGTGTCGGTGGGCACCTCGCCCGGCTGGAAGACCTTCGCGTCCGCCACCACGACCTCGGGGCCGTCGTCCTTCTTCGGCTTGCGCACGCGCTTCGGCTTCGGCGGCGGCTGGCCGGCGTCCTGGTCGAAGAGCTCGACGGCCGGTGCGTCGGCGGGCTCGGTCACGTCGACCGGGTCGCCGATGTGGAACAGGTCCCCGAACCACTCGCCCACCGTGCGCGCCGCCGGCGTGAGCGCCGAGGCGACCCCGTGCCACATCTGGCGCAGGGACCAGCCGCTGATGAGGCTGACGGCCAGCAGGCCCAGCAGGACGAGGACGACGAGTGCGCCCCAGCGGCCGACGAGCAGCGCCAGGCCGCCGGGCACCGCGCCGAGCAGGCCGCCGCCGGCCGAGTAGGCGTCCAGGCCGTCTTCCGCGATGGTGGCGCCCTCCGCACCGATCAGGTCCAGCACGCCGGCGGCGACGATGACGGCCAGGGCGATGCCCAGGCCCTGGACCGCGCGGTTCCGGGGCGCCCCCTCGGTGATGCCGTCCGGGTCCTCGTCGTCGAGGGGGTCCGCCAGGTCGATCGGGTCACGGCGGGGGCCGCGGATGAGCAGCACGCCGATCACGACGAGCGCCGGCGGGACGAGCACGCGCAGACCGCCGACGAGCGCGCCCACGGCCACGTTCGGCCACGAGGCGATCCCCTCGTCCGCACCGGTGTAGACCGACGCGCCGACGACGACGGCGAGCAGCAGGAAGCACAGGCCCCACAGGTCGTGGCCGTGGCCGTCGACCAGGTGCTGGAGCACACCGGGTGCGTCATCCCGACGGGCGCTGCGCCCCGGGGACGCCGAGCGGGAGGACGCCTTCCCCGTGCGGGACGAGGACGCGCGACCCTTGGCCGGGCTGCCCGATCGGGAGCTGCCGGCCTTCTTCGTACGGGTGCTGCTGGAGGTTCGCTGTCGTGTCGCCACGGTCCTCCGAGCGTACTCAGCGGCACCGACACACTCGCGGCACTGGCGGTGGCCCGCCCCGTGCCACGGGTGGTCAGGCCTCGAGCACCACCGGGACGATCATGGGCCGGCGACGGGTGCGATCGGCCACGAAGCCGCCGGCCGCACGCCGGACCGCACGCTCGAGGCCCGGCAGGTCGGCCCCGTCCGCCAGCGCCTTCTCGGTCGCCGCACGGGCCCGCTCCACCAGCTCGCCGAGCAGGTCGCCGGCGTCGCGCTCGTAGATCCATCCCCGTGTCGCGATCTGCGGGCCCGCCACCACGGTGCCGGCTGCCCGATCGACGCAGACGATGACCGACACGACGCCGTCGTCGGCGAGGATCCGTCGGTCGCGCAGCACCCCGGAGCCGATGTCGCCCACCGTGCCGTGCACGTAGACGTACTCGGACGGCACACGTGTCGCGGGGCGCAGCCCCTCGTCGTCGAGCACCAGCCGGTCGCCGTCCTCGGCGATCAGGATGTGGTCCGCCGGGGTGCCCATCAGCTCGGCCAGCCGGCTGTGCGCGACGAGGTGGTGGTACTCGCCGTGGACCGGCACGAACCAGTCGGGCTTCGCGATCGAGTGGTAGAGCTTCAGCTCCTCGGCCTTGGCGTGGCCGGTGGCGTGCACGTCCGACAGGCCCGAGTGGATGACCTCGGCGCCCTGGCGGAAGAGGTTGTCGATCACCTTGGTCACGGCGTTCTCGTTGCCCGGGATCGGGTGCGACGAGAGGATCACGGTGTCGTCCGGGGTGATCTTCAGCCAGCGGTTCTCGTTCGCGGCGAGCAGCGTCAGCGCGGACATCGGCTCGCCCTGGGAACCGGTCGAGAGCACCATCACGCGGCCGGGCTCGAAGCGGTCGACCTCTTCGACGTCGATGAGCGAGGTGTCCGGGATGGTCAGCAGGCCCATCTCGCGCGCCATGGTGATGTTGCGCTTCATGGAGCGGCCGAGCGGTGCGACGACGCGGCCGAACGAGATGGCCGCGTCCGCCAGCTGCTGGATGCGGTGGATGTGGCTGGCGAAGCAGGCGACGATGACGCGACGCCCCTCCTGCTCGTGCATCAGGTTGTAGAGCACCTGCCCGACGCTGGTCTCGGAGCGGGAGTGGCCCTTCTGGTCCGCGTTGGTCGAGTCGGCCAGCAGCAGGCGGATGCCGTCGCCGTCCGACAGCGCGCCGACCCGGGCGAGGTCCGTCAGGCGGCCGTCCACCGGGGTCAGGTCCAGCTTGAAGTCGCCCGTGTGCAGGATCGTGCCCTGCGGGGTGTGCAGCGCGGTGGCGACGCCCTGGGGCACCGAGTGGGTCGCGGGGATGAACTCGACGTCGAAGGGCCCGATCTCCCACCGCTCGCCGTCGGCGACCGTGATGAGCTCGGTCCGCTGGAGCAGACCGGCTTCTTCGATGCGGCCCTTCGCCAGGCCGAGCGTAAGCTCGGTGCCGAAGATCGGGAACCGGGCGTCTCGGAGCAGGTACGACAGGCCACCGATGTGGTCCTCGTGGCCGTGGGTGAGCACGCAGCCGACGATGTCGTCGGCGCGCTCGACCAGCCAGGTGAAGTCCGGCAGGACGAGGTCGATGCCGAGCATGTCCGTGTCCGGGAACATGAGGCCGCAGTCGAGCAGCAGGAGCTGGTCCTCGATCTCGAACACGGCGCAGTTGCGGCCGATCTCTCCGAGACCGCCCAGGAAGGTGATGTGGACGGGTGCAGCCATCAGTTGAGGTCCTCGAGCACCTTTCGTGCGCGTTCGGCGAGGCCGTCGGGAGCCGGGCCCATCGGCGGCCGGCACTCGCCGACCTTCAGGCCGAGCACGCGCAGCAGCGCCTTGGTCGGGATGGGGTTGGGGGCGTCCAGGCCGGTCTCGTAGTCGTACGAGGCGATCAGGCCGGCGTTGATGCGCCGGGCGGTCTCGACGTCGCCCTTGGCGAACGCGTCGATCATCTCGCCCAGCTGGCGACCGACCCAGTGCGACGCGACCGAGATCACGCCCACGGCGCCGACGGCGAGCAGGGGCAACGTCAGCGCGTCGTCTCCGCTGTAGACCTCGAACCCGGACGGCGCTCCGGCGATCAGCCGGGCCGTCTCGGCGGGATCGCCGGCGGCGTCCTTCAGGCCGGTGATGTTCGGGACGTCGTGCGCCAGGCGCAGCAGGGTGTCGGTGTCGACCTTGCGGCCGGTGCGGCCGGGGATGTCGTAGATGATGACGGGCAGGTCGGTGGCCGCCGCGACCGACCGGAAGTGCGCCTCCAGCCCCGCCTGCGACGGGCGGTTGTAGTACGGCGTCACCGACAGGATGGCGTCGACGCCCAGCTCGCTGGCCCGCTTGGTCTGCTCGACGGCGCTGGCGGTCGAGTTGGAGCCGGCGCCGGCGATGACCGGGACCGACACGGCGTCGCGCACCGTGCGGAACAGGACGAGCTCCTCGGACTCGGTCAGGGTGGGGCTCTCGCCGGTCGTGCCGCTCAGCACGAGCCCGTCCGAGCCGTTCTCGACCAGCCAGTTCGCGAGCTCGACGGCGGCGTCGAGGTCGAGGTCGCCGCGCTCGTCGAAGGGGGTGACCATGGCCGTGACGACACGGCCGAAGGTGGCGCTCATGGGTGCTCCTGACGCAGGCCCCGCTGCAGGCGGCGGCCGGGGGATGACGTCGACATCTGGTGCTTCACTTCTCCTGCTCGGCCGACCGGTGGCGTTCGTCGACCCGGCGGCGACCGAGCGTCGCCAGCAGGTCCTCGTGCAGTTCGAACCAGACGGTGTGGTACGAGTCGATCGTCGGCCTCGTGAGCCACTCCGTCTCGCCGGCGACGATTCTCTCATGCGCGGAGGACAGCCGCGAGCCATATCCGTCGAAGCGGTCCCACGCCACGCCGAGCCGGTCGAGCACCGGTCCGATGCGCCGGTGCAGGACCTCGAGGCGGGTCAGGACACGTGCGTCGCGCTCGAGGTCGGCGTGGTCGTTGGCGACCTCGACCCCGTCGACGAGCCGCACCTGCCAGTCGGTGCAGATCGAGAGCAGCTCGCCGTTCAGACCGAGGAAGTCCCGGTACGCGCCCTCGACCTGGACCCGCACGCCTCGCCGGCGCAGCTCCTCGCGCAGCAGGCGCTCGCCCTCACGCCGGCCCTCGGCGGTCAGGCTCCACCCGGCGAGCACGCCGTCGCGGTGGCGCGCCCAGCCCTGCGACTCGACGTGCGCCAGCTCGACGCGCACCTGCGCCGGGTCCGCCCCGAGGCGGGCGGCGACGTCGTCGGTGCTGGCGACGCTGCGCAACCTCAACGTGTGCAGCACCGCCAGGCGCCCGACCTCGGCCATCGCGGCGCAGCGTACCGGCCTACGCGGTGCGCACGTCCTGGTCGGTCAGCGCGAAGGCGTCGTACTCGGCGCCGGTGTCGACCCAGTCCTCGAACTGGATGACGCCGATCTCCTCGAAGCGGTGCCGCAGCCACTTGTCGTTGCGGTCCAGCAGGCCGAGCTTCTTGCAGTTCGGCACGATCTTCGAAAACAGCATCATCTGGAACATCTGCCGTGTCGGCGTGCGCATGACGAGCTCGATCGCGTCCTTCACGGGCACACCCATGCGCTCCCAGACCTCTTGCTGCAGGAAGCGGTCACGCATGCGGACGGCGGCCTCGAAGGCGAACTGCTGGCGCTCGAAGATCTCGGCGTCGGAGAGCCCCTCGTAGTACTCCTGCAGGCTGAGCACGCCGAAGGCGACGTGGCGGGCCTCGTCGCTCATGACGTAGCGCAGGAGCTGCTTGAGCAGCGGCTCGGTCGTCAGCTGGTGGATGAAGCCGAACGCGGCCAGGGCGAGGCCCTCGACCATGATCTGCATGCCCAGGTACGTCATGTCCCAGCGGCTGTCGTTGACGATGTCGTCGAGCAGCATCTTCAGGTGGGCGTTCACCGGGTAGTGGCCCGACAGCTTCGTGTCGAGGTACTTGGCGAACACCTCGACGTGGCGGGCCTCGTCCATGACCTGGGTCGACGCGTAGTACTTGGCGTCGATCCACGGGACCGTCTCGACGATCTTCGCGGTGCAGATCAGCGCGCCCTGCTCGCCGTGGAGGAACTGCGACAGCGTCCAGTTCTGGCTCTCGATGCCGACCTGCAGCCACTCG
>JAFAFZ010000053.1 GCA_023423215.1 Actinomycetes bacterium | reverse complement strand
AGGCGGTCATCAGCACGCCGTCCGCGGCACCGCCCGCGTCGAGCGAGCTCTGGACCGCGACGGTCGCCGACAGCACCGACTCGCCGAGCACGATGATCGTGAAGAGCCCGTAGCGCTCGGCGATGTGGTCCGGGTGCCACGGTGACGCGGCGAACCGCTCGGCCCAGATCGGCACGGACATCTCGACCGCGGCGAGGACCAGGAACAGCGGCAGGTGCACCCACCGGGGGGTCGCCGCCCAGACGATCCACCCCAGCTGCGCGACGGACAGCCCGATCGCGTACCGGAGGTTGGTCCGACGGCGCGGCGGGTCCGACAGCGCCGCCCGGATCCACAGGGCGATCAGCCCCACCCGCATGATGAGGTACCCGGCCACCGCCAGGGCGACCGTGTCGTCGGCGAACATGCGCGGCACTCCGGCGGCGAGGACGAGCACCCCGGCCACCTGGACGAACACGCAGATCCGGTAGATCACGTCGTCGTTGTCGTAGGCCGACGCGAACCAGGTGAAGTTCACCCAGGCCCACCAGATGGCGAAGAACGCCGTCGGGTACCCGATCAGCGCGCGCACGAAGTACGTCTCGTCGAGCGCGTGGTGCAGGCTGGACGCGGCCTGGGCGATCGCGACGACGAAGCACAGGTCGAAGAAGAGCTCGAGCGGCGTCGAGGAGCGGTGCGACTCGTCCGAGTTGCGCGCCGGCATGCGCACGAGCCAGGCCGGGAGCCGTGCCGCCATGTGATCGGGCCCCGCTCAGCCGTGGGTCGAGATGCCGCCGTCGACGGGGATGACGGCACCGGTCAGGTAGCTGCCCGCCCGCGAGGTGAGGAACAGGACGGCGCCCACGACGTCGTCGGGCCGGCCGATGCGGCCGAGCGGCACGCCGGATGCGACCAGCTCCTCTCCGCCCTCGGCGTCGAGCACGAAGGCCATCATCTTCGACGGGAACGGGCCCGGCGCGATGGCGTTCACCGTCACGTGGTCGCGGGTCAGGGTGTGCGCGAGCTGGCGGGTGACCATGTGCACCGCGGCCTTGCTGGCGGCGTAGGCGTAGTTCTCGGTGGCCGGCACGCGGATGCCGTCGACCGAGCCGACGTTCACGATGCGGGCCGGGTCCTCGGCGTCGGCCGCCGCGCGCAGCTGCGGCAGCAGGGCGGTGGACAGCTGGAACACCGCCTTCACGTTCGTGGCCAGGACCTTGTCCCACGCGTCGTCGGGATAGTCCTCGAGCGGCGCTCCCCAGGTCGCACCCGCGTTGTTCACGAGGATGTGCACCTCCGGCTCGGCGGCGGCGACCGTCGCGGCCAGGTGCTCGACGCCGGCCACGTCGGCGAGGTCGGCCGGCACCGAGTGGCAGGTGCCCAGCTCGGAGAGCTCGGCGGCGACGGCGTCGCACACCTCGGCCTTGCGCGACGAGATGTAGACCGTCGCACCGGCGCGCACGAGCCCCTCGGCGATCATGCGGCCGATGCCCCGGGAGCCGCCCGTGACGACCGCGACCTTGCCCCGAACCGAGAACAGCGTGTCCAGATCCATGTGCGTGACCCTATGCCGCGGGGTGGTGACCGAACCGGGCCCGCAGCCGGGTCATCACGCCGGGGTGGTGGCGCGCCTGCTCGTCGTGGTCCGCCTCGACGTCCGCGCCGCGCAGGTGCATCGCGACGGCCTTGATCGCGCCGAACGTCGGCACCGCGAACAGCGCGCCGACGATGCCGGCGACCGAGAACCCGCCCACGGCGGCGAGCATCGTGACCGGCGGCGAGAGGCTGACCGCCTTGCCGACCACGAGCGGTACCAGCACGTGGTTCGTGAAGAGCATGAAGGCGAGGAACGCGATCGTCATGAAGATCGCGGGACCCACGCCCGCCGTGATGCTGACCACCAGGACGAGGGCGAACCCGAGCAGGCCGCCGATCTGGGGGATGAGCGAGGTCAGCGCCGACCACACGGCCAGCACCGGGCTCAGGGGCACCCCCGCGATGATCGCCGCCGAGGCCGTCCAGATCCCGTTGAGCACCGCGACGAGCAGGCTGCCAGCGAAGTACTTCGCGAGCACCGAGTACACGACCCGGCCGATGCCGTCCGCCGCGTCGCGCCGCGCGACGGGGAGGGCCGAGCGCACGTTGCGGATGAGGCGAGGACCCTCGTAGAGCGCGCCCGTCACCAGGAAGAAGCCCATGACCGCCGCGCCCAGCCCGAACGAGACCGTCTTCAGCACGCCACCGATCTCGGCGCCC
Source organism: Actinomycetes bacterium (assembly GCA_023423215.1). Taxonomy (GTDB): domain Bacteria; phylum Actinomycetota; class Acidimicrobiia; order Acidimicrobiales; family Microtrichaceae; genus JAFAFZ01. The sequence continues at coordinate 1,650 of JAFAFZ010000053.1, read as the reverse complement.
TGCGACGAGGTGTGGTCCGGCAGCGAGGCCAGCAGCGTCGTGAGCTTGTCGGACAGGTCCGCCTCTCGGATCGCCTTCCCGACGAGCGGCAGCTCGCCGAGCTGGTCGACCGTGCGCGGCAGCTGCCGCTCGAGCGTCGCGGACTCCTGCACCAGCTGGGGACCGGCGATGGCGATGAAGATCGCGAACAGGGCCGTCGCCGCGGCCATGACGAGCGCGGTGGCCGGGCCGCGGCCGAGGTGGAAGCGGTGCTCGAGCGCGCTGACCAGCGGATCCAGCGCCATGGCGATGAACAACGCCACCACGATCAGGGTGACGGCGACCGACGCGGTGCCCACGAGCACCCACAGGAGCCCGAGCACGGAGATGGCGATCAGCCCGACCAGCACCGACTGCCACGCCAGGTCGACCCGCAGCTCCGGGGCCGCCGGTTCCGGGACGGTGGTCGGCGTCGGGTCACCCACTGCTGGCACGCGGCGAGCTTAGGATCGCCACCGGTCCGGATCGGGGAGCCTCGACACCCGGGATCGCATCCCCACCAGCCCGCGAGGAGCCCGCATGGCCACCACGACCCTGCGCATCACGCCACGGTCGATCGTGCGTGCGATCGTGCTCGTCGGCGCCTTCTCGATCGTCGTCGCCGTCGCCTCCCGCGCCACCGGCACGCTGGCGTGGTTCGTCCAGGCCGCCGTGTTCGCGGCGCTCGGCTGGCCGCTGGTCCAACGCCTCGGACGGCACATGCCGAAGTTCGCCGCGGTGCTGCTCATCACCGCCGGCGTCGCGGTCCTGGCCGGCGTGCTGGGCGCCACCGGACTCGTCGAGATGCAGGCCGAGTCCGAGCGCTTCCGCGATCGCGTCCCGGCCGCCGTGCGCGAGCTCGAGCGCACCGAGGGCATCGGCACGCTGGTGCGGGACCTGCACGTCGCGGACGACATCGAGTCCTTCGGGACCGAGGTCGCCGACCGGCTGCGCTTCAAGGACGCGAACGTGCCGGGCCTGGCCAGCAAGGTCGGCGGCAGCGCGTCCGCCGTGTTCGTCGTGTGGATCCTGACGGTGATGCTCGTCTTCACCGGGCCCGGCATGGTCGAGGCGACGCTGAAGCTGGTGCCCGAGACCCAGCGCGACTCGCTGCGCCAGGTCCTGCGCACGGGCTACGGCCGCAGCGTGAAGTACCTCGGCTTCATGGCGCTGCGGGCGATCGTCGTCGGGCTGCTCGCGTTCACCGTGAGCGAGCTGCTCGAGCTGGACATGCCCGGCCTGCTCGCAGCCGTCGCCGCGCTGCTCGCGTTCGTGCCCAACGTCGGCATCCTGGCCGGCGCGCTGCCGCTCGCGCTCATGGCCCTGCTCAACGGACCGACCGAGGCGGTCGCCGTGCTGGTCGGCGCCCTCGGGGTGCAGACCGTCGACGCGTTCGTCGTCCAGCGGCGCATCGACCTGGCGACCGCTCCGGTGGGCGTCTTCCTGACCCTCGTCGCCGCGATGATCGGCTTCACGCTGCACGGGCCCGGCGGCATGCTCGTCGCGGTCGCCGTCGTCTCGCTCGTCGTGGCGGTCGTCAACGACGCCGGCGCGATGCAGACGCTGCACGGCGTCGCGGCCGGCGCGCCGGGCGCCGCGCCCGACGACGCCGAACCCGCACCGGCCTAGGAC
>JAFAFZ010000042.1 GCA_023423215.1 Actinomycetes bacterium | reverse complement strand
GTCGTAGTTCTGCTCGCCGAAGTGCTGCTGGTACTCCGCCGCCACGATGCCGCCCTCGGCAGCCTGCTTGATCGACAGCGAGATGCGGCGACGGTCCAGGTCGAGGTCGATGATCTTGACCCACAGCTCCTCGCCGGGGGTGACGACCTGCTCGGGCAGGTCGACGTGGTGCGCCGACATCTCCGAGATGTGCACCAGGCCCTCGATGCCGTCACCCACCTGGATGAACGCACCGAAGGGCACCAGCTTGGTGACACGGCCGTACACCAGCTCGCCGACCTGGTGGTTGGAGGCGAACTCCTGCCACGGGTCCTGCTGGGTGGCCTTGAGCGACAGCGAGATGCGCTCGCGGTCCAGGTCGACCTCGAGCACCTCGACCTCGACCTCGTCGCCCACGGCGCCGACCGAGCCGGGGTGGTCGACGTGCTTCCAGGACAGCTCCGACACGTGGATGAGGCCGTCCATGCCGCCCAGGTCCACGAAGGCACCGAAGTTGACGACGCTGGACACGACGCCCTTGCGACGCTCGCCGGGCTTGAGGTTGGCGAGGAAGTCCTCGCGCTGCTCCTTCTGGGTCTCTTCCAGCCAGGCACGGCGCGAGAGCACGACGTTGTTGCGGTTCTTGTCGAGCTCGATGATCTTGGCCTCGAGCGTCTTGCCCACGTAGGGCTGCAGGTCGCGCACACGGCGCAGCTCGACGAGCGACGCCGGCAGGAAGCCGCGCAGGCCGATGTCGATGATGAGGCCGCCCTTGACGACCTCGATGACCGGGCCGGAGACGACGCCCTCTTCTTCCTTGATCTTCTCGATCGTGCCCCACGCGCGCTCGTACTGCGCACGCTTCTTGGACAGGATCAGGCGACCTTCCTTGTCCTCCTTCTGGAGGACCAGGGCCTCGACCTCGTCACCGACGGTGACGACCTTCGAGGGGTCGACCTCGTTGCGGATCGAGAGCTCGCGGTTCGGGATGACGCCCTCGGACTTGTAGCCGATGTCGAGGAGGACCTCGTCGCGATCGACCTTGACCACCGTGCCGGTGACGATCTGCCCGTCCTCGACGGCGACCATCGAGGCGGCGTAGGCATCGTCGAGCGACTGGCCGTCCAGATCGTCGAAGGTGATCTGGCGGGGGACGTAGGCGCTCTCGTCGCCAGTGGTTGCTGCCTCGTCGGCGGTGATGGTGGTGGTGTCGGACACGTAGGGACTCTTCGATACTCGAGGGACAGGGAGACGCTGGTGCGGGCGCGCGGAGAGCGCTCGACCAGACGACACAGGGTACTCGGCCATCCGCGCGGTCGAAAGTGCCCGATCCGCGGCACACCTCGACGGACCCGCCGCCGGCTCAGCCCGGTCGGCGGGCGAGGAGCAGGAACTCGGGGGTGTCGATGGTCGGCTCGATCCGGGCGTAGTCACCCGGAGTGACCGACCAGACGTGCTCGACCTCGAGGTCGCAGCTGCCGGCGAGCAGGCGCAGCTCACGCGGCGTGTAGCAGGTGGTCCACAGCTCGGCGTCGGCACGGACACCGGCGGGGTCACGCAGCTCGGTCGTCTCGTGGTTCACCGCCCCGGCCGCGTCGAAGGTGTCGGTGTCCTCGAGCCAGCGCACCTGGAAGTAGGACGAGAACGCCGAGACGGCCGCGCGACCGCCGGGTTGCAGCGCGGCACGCACACCGGACAGGACCGCCGCATCGGGCGCCAGGTTCTGGGCGTCGTCGGGGTCGCTGGGGCCGCCCAGCCCGAACGCGCCCTGGCACAGCGAGATGGCCGCGTCGACGCCACGACCGTCCACCCGGTCGTCGCCGACCATGCGACGGGCGTCCATGCGGTGGAACTCGACCAGGTCGGTGACGCCGTGTTCGGCGGCCAGGTCCTCCGCGACCTGCACGAAGCGCTCGCTGATGTCGACCCCGATCGCCCGGATCCCACGCGTCGCGAGCTCGACGGAGTGCCGACCCGGGCCGCACCCGACGTCCAGCACGGTCATCCCCGGCCGCAGGTCGAGCACGTCGACCAGGAAGTCGACCTCTTGCCGGGTGCCCTTGGTGAACGAGTACCGCAGGTACGCCGGGCCGACGTGGTCGGCGACGTCCTCGAACCAGTGGCGCTCGGTCGGATCGCCGGGCGAACCGGGCGCGCCCGACACGTCGTCGGCGGGCGGTGGACCGGCCACCTCAGCCCTTCGCCGCGGCCCAGCTGCTGCCGCGCGACAGGTTGACCTCGAGCGGGACGCGCAGGTCGAACGCGCCGGACATCGCCTCGAGCACCACCGACTCGGCCTGGTCGTACTCGGCCGGCGGCACCTCGAGGATGACCTCGTCGTGCACCTGCAGGATGAGCCGGCTCTCCAGCCCCTTCGCGTCGAGGGCCTGGTCCAGGTGCACGAGCGCGACCTTGAAGATGTCCGCGGCGAGCCCCTGGATCGGCGCGTTCATCGCCTGGCGCTCCCCCGCCATGCGGATGTTGCGCTGGCCCGAGGACAGCTCGGGGATGCGACGCCGACGACCGAACACCGTCTCGGTGTAGCCACGTTCACGCGCCTCGTCGACGGTGCGCTCCATGAACTGCTTCACGCTGGGGAAGGCGTCGAAGTAGGCGTCGAGGATCTCCTGCGCCTCGCCGGTCGGGATGCTCAGGCGCTGGCCCAGGCCGTAGGCCTCCATGCCGTAGGCCAGGCCGTAGGAGACCATCTTCGCCTTGGAGCGCTGGGCGTGGGTCACGGCGTCGTTCTCGACCGCGAACACGCGTGCCGCCGTGGTGTTGTGGATGTCCTGGCCGCTGGTGAACGCCTCGATCAGCCCGGGGTCCTCGGCCAGGTGGGCGATGACGCGCAGCTCGATCTGGTTGTAGTCCGCCACCAGGAACTCGGTGCCGGGCGCCGGCACGAACGCCTCTCGGAAGCGGCGTCCCTCGTCGGAGCGCACCGGGATGTTGTGCAGGTTCGGCGCGTCCGAGGAGAGCCGCCCGGTGCGGGCGACGGTCTGGTTGAACGTCGCGTGGATGCGGCCGTCCGCGGCGACCTCGGAGCGGAGCCCCTCGCCGTAGGTCGAGCGGAGCTTCTCGACCTCTCGGTAGCGCAACAGGTGCTCGATGATCGGGTGCTCGCCGCGCAGCTTCTCGAGCGTCGCCTGGTCGGTGGAGTAGCCCGTCTTGGTCTTCTTGCCGGGCGTCAGGCCGAGCTTGTCGTAGAGGATCGCCCGCATCTGCGGCGTCGAGTTCACGTTGAAGTCCTCGCCGGCGGCCTCGACGACGGCGGCACGTTCCGCCTCGGCCTCGGCGGTCAGCGAGGCGTTCAGGGCTTCGAGCACGTCGACGTCGACGCCGATGCCGGTGTGCTCCATGCGGGCGAGCACCCGCACGAGGGGCACCTCGATGTCGTGGTTCAGCTGCGACAGCCCCTGCGCCGACATGGACTCGCCCAACGGCTCGACGAGGTGGGCGACGGCCAGGGCGTGGCGCGCCGCGGCCTGCCCGGCGGTGACGGTCGTGCCGCCGAAGTCGAGCTGGCCGCTGGGCACGGTGCCCTCGTCCGCGATCTCGGCCTCGGCGTGGCGCAGCAGCAGCTCGGGCAGGCCGTAGAG
>JAFAFZ010000617.1 GCA_023423215.1 Actinomycetes bacterium | reverse complement strand
GTGCGCGCCCGTCACCCAGTCGTACTGCATGGGACGCGGGTAGTCGCCGTGGTGGTCGTCCAGGATCAGGAACGACGACTCCGCGTCCAGGGCGACGACCTCGGCGCCGATCCGCAGCGTGCCGGCGAACGGCATCATGCACTTGTGCGAGTACAGCGCACGGTCGTCGCCGAAGGGATGGCAGATCACCAGGTGCCCGGCCTCGCCGGGACCGCAGCGGCCGACGCCGTGCAGCTCGAGCGCCGGGAGGCCGCCGCGTCCGGGGTGGGTCGCGTCGACGGTGAGACGGCCCTCGTCCAGGTCGTTGCCGAGCGAGATCGAGAAGCCGCCGGTCCGGCCGTGCGAGCGGGTGCCGGACAGGCCCCGCGCCACGTGCACGGTGGTGGTCGGCACCTTGCGCTCCCAGCGGTGGATGCGGCCGGTCGGCACGTGGACCGCGAGCACCTGCAGCAGCGAGATCAGCTTCGTGTCGTACACGGCGCCCAGGACGAACCACTCGTCGTTGCCGAGCTGGAACGCCTGCCACTCCTTCAGGCGCCGGTTGCGTGCGGCGCGTCCCACCACCGCTCGCGGCCCGGTGCCGGCCACGTCGAGCGGGTTGATGCGCGCGATCGGCCCGTCGTAGGTGCCGAAGCGGTACCGGCCGTCCTCGACGAGCGCGGCGGGCGGGCTCACGCGGTCGGGCGGCGCGATGGCGCGGGCGGGCGGCGGCGGGGTCGTCGTCACGGTGGCGCATCGTAGGAGGCGCCGGCCGCCGGCCCCGCGCCGGGATCGACGCCGGAGAGCCCCGAGCGCGCCGGCGACGCAGGGCTAGGTTGCCCGCACGATGGAGCGGACCGGAGGCCAGCGCGTGCACGAACCGACGACACCCGCCGAGACGGTGCGGACGGCGCTGGCCGCCAACGACGTCGTCGCGGTCGACGCCGGTGGTTGGGGCGTGAGCTTCACCGTCGACGCAGAGGGCCGGCTGCACCAGCTCGGCCTGGGATCCGAGGGCCACTTGGCCGTTCGAGAGGTCGACGCGCAGTGGTACCCCGACGCGTACCCGACCTGGGGCGGCGGTGACCCGTTCCGACCCGGCGCGCTGCGCGTCACACACGCGGACGGCTCGCTCACGACGCGGCTGGTGGTCGACGCCGTCGAGCGCTCGCACGACCCCGACGGGCGCGAGCACGTGGTGCTCCTCTGCCGCGACGAGGGGCAGGACCTGCACGTCGAGCACCACCTGCGCACCGACCCGGCGTCGCGGGTGCTCGAGCAGTGGATCGAGGTGCACCACGCCGAACCCGGCCCGGTCCGCCTGCACGACCACGACTCGCTCGCGCCGTTCCTGCTCGTCGACGCGACGGCCGAGATCTGCCAGTTCGGCGGCAGCGGGTGGGCCGACGAGTGGCGCTGGACGACCGAGCGGCTGACCGCCGGCACCAAGTCCCTCACGAGCTTCGGTGGCGTGCAGCCGCACCTGCAGCGCAGCCCGTGCCTGCTCGTGTCGCCCTCGGGTCCGTCCACCGAGGACGAGGGCCAGGTGCTCGGGCTGTCGATCGCGTGGGGCGGCAACGTCCGCTTCGACCTGGACCTGCGCCCGGCGTTCGACCCGGCGGACCGCGACGCGCTGCGCCTGCGGGCCGGCGCGAACCCGATCGGCGCGGAGTACGTGCTCGACCCGGGCCGGCGCTTCGTCGCACCGACCGTCGCGTGGACGTGGTCCGAGTCGGGCCGTGCCGAAGTGACCCGCCGGTTCCACGACTGGACCCGCCGCCACGTGCTCCGTGACCCGGACCGCCTCCGACCGCTCGTGGTGAACAACTGGGAGGCGACGTTCTTCGACTTCGACGAGCCGCGCATCGTGGGGCTGATCGACCGCGCCGCCCAGCTCGGCGCGGACGTGGTCCTGCTCGACGACGGCTGGTTCGGCACGACGCACCCGCGTGACGACGACACGACCAGCCTGGGCGACTGGGACCCCGACCCCCGCAAGCTGCCCGGTGGGCTCGCACCGCTGGCACGCGCGGCGGTCGAGCGCGACGTGCGGTTCGGCATCTGGGTCGAACCCGAGATGGTCAACCCGGTGAGCGACCTCTACGCGGCGCATCCGGACTGGGTGGTGCGCGACGCCCGTGACCCCAGGGAGCACCGGAACCAGCTCTACCTGGACCCCCTGCTGCCCGAGGTGCGCGACTTCGAGGTCGAGGTCGTGGACCGCGCCCTCGACGTCGACCCCCCGATCACCTACGTGAAGTGGGACGCGAACCGGCCGGTCACCGACCCCGGCAGCCGCGCGCTCGCCCCGGATCGCCAGTCGAACCTGTGGGTCGACCAGGTCCACGCGACGTGGCAGGTCATGGAGCGCGTCGCGGCACGGCACCCCGACGTCGAGCTCATGCTGTGCGCGTCGGGTGGCGGCCGCGTCGACCACGGCTCGCTGCGCTGGTTCCACGAGTTCTGGACCTCGGACAACACCGACCCCGTCACGCGCGTCCGCATGCAGTGGGCCTGCGCCCACTTCTTCCCGCCCGCGGTGATGGCTGCGCACGTGACCCGCTGGGGCGAGCGGCCGCTCGACTTCGCGTGTGCGGTGGCGCTGTCCGGCCGCTTCGGCTTCGACCTGGACCTGGATGCGCTGGACGACCGCGACCTCGACGTGTGCCGCCGCGCGGTCGACGTGGCCCGTCGCACCCAGGACCTGGTGCAGCAGGGCCGGCTGGTCCGCCTGGTGTCGCCGGTCGAGGGGCCGGATCGCCGCCGCGCCGCGCTCGCGTTCCACTCCGAGGACGGCGGGCGCACGGTCGTGTTCGCGTACCAGCTCGACGCGCCGGACGGGGCCTCGCCCGCACCGGCGCTGCGGCTCGCGCACCTGGACCGGGGCGTCGAGCACGTCGTCGTGCGCGAAGTGCTCG
>JAFAFZ010000571.1 GCA_023423215.1 Actinomycetes bacterium | reverse complement strand
GGCCCGAGCTGCACGTCGTGCGGGTGGGGGACTGCGTCGCCCCGCGCACGATCCACGAGGCGATCCTCGAGGGTCGACGGGCCGCGCTCGCGCTCGGCTGAACGGGCGGCTGGGGCGGCGGGCCGGGGCGGCTGACGGCCGCCCGGCGGAGCGTTCACCGCGCCGGCGCCGAGAATTCGTCAGAAGTGGGGTGTTCCGCCTGTTGACGCGTGTCACACTCCCGGTACCCTGACGACAGAACCGATGTTCGGGGTTCATTTCGGACGTGCGGGGCCCGAGGAGGCGATCGACATGGCAACCACCACGCTGACCGAGACGCTCACGACGACGAGCGCTGCGCTCGAACGCACCGTCAAGAACGCCATCGACCTCGCCAAGTCCGCCAACGGCCTCTTCCGCACCCACGACGACGTCGCGGTGGCGCTGCCGGGCGGCATGTTCGGCCACGTCCGCAACGGCAAGCTCATCGGCTTCGGCCTCGAGCCGATCGGTGACGTCGTGGTCGATTCGCAGCGCAAGGTCTCGAACCTGCTCGACGGCAGCAAGGGTCGGGTCCTGTGGGGCCGGGGCGCCGCCGTCGCCGGCGGGGCGGCCGCCGCGGTCTCGTCGGTCGCCGGCGTGACCACTGCGGTCATCCTCGGCCGACGCCGCCACGCCGCCGCCTGAGTCGCCTACAGCTCCTCGAACGGCGCGGCGTAGCGGAAGCCACCCCGCAGCCCGGGCGTCCACGCGTGCAGCGTGCGCGCCTGGAAGTGCTCACCCCACTCCGGGTCCGGCGCGTCGATCCCGAGGGAAGCGGCCGGGACGAACCCGAAGCGTGGGTAGTAGTCGACGTGCCCCAGCAGCACGACGACGCCGACGTCGAGCGCGTCGGCCGCTCCCAGCACGGCGTGCACCAGCGCCGAGCCGACGCCACGGCGCTGCAGCTCCGGCAGGACGCCGACCGGTCCGAGGCCGACCGCCCGCGTGCCATCGAGCGAGCCCTCGGTGCACACGACGTGGCCCACCACCCGGCCGTCCCGGTCCTCGGCGACGAGGGACAGCGCCGGCACCCAACCGACGTCCGCACGCAGCGCCCGCGCTAGGCCGACCTCGATCGGCTCGTCGGTCGAGCCCGGCGCCGCGAAGGCCCGGCGGTGCACCTCGTCGATGGCGTCGAGGTCGGCATCGGTGGATCGGCGGATCAGCATGCGGACAGCCTCGTCGCCCGGACCGGGCTCCGGCCACCGCATTCGTCGCCCCCGCAGGGTCGACGTAGCCTGCGGCCATGACCGAGATGATCTGGTCGCCCCTGCAGCTGGGGCCGGTGACGGTGCGCAACCGGATCGTGTTCTCCGCGCACCTCACCAACTACGCCGAGGACGGCCTGCCGACCGAGCAGCACGCCGCCTACTACGCGGCACGCGCCGAGGGCGGCGCTGGTCTGATCATCACCGAGGAGCACTCGACCCACCCGACGGACTGGCCCTACGAGAAGCTGATCCACGGCTTCCACCGAGAGGTCATCCCGGGCTACCGCCGCATCACCGAGGCGGTGCACCGCCACCGCGTGCCGATCTTCGCCCAGATCAACCACAACGGCGGCCAGGCCAGCTCGATGTTCTCGCGCCTGCCGGTCTGGGCGCCGTCCCCTGTCGCGGACCCCCTCTTCCGAGAGGTGCCGAAGGCCGTCGACGCCGACGAGATCGCCGAGATCGTCGCGTCGTACGCGCTCGTCGCCGGCCACTGCGCCGAGGGCGGCTTCGACGGCGTCGAGCTGCAGTGCTCGCACTCCTCGATCGTGCGCGGCTTCCTGTCGCCCGCCACCAACCGGCGCACGGACGACTACGGCGGCACGCTGGCGGACCGGGCCCGCATCCTGCTGGAGATCGTCGCCGCCGTGCGGGCCGCGATCGGACCGGACCTGGCGCTGGGCGTGCGGCTCTGCGGCGACGAGCTCATCGAGGGCGGCACCACCATCGACGAGGCGATCGAGGTCGCCCGCATGGTCGAGGCCACGGGCCAGGTCGACTACATCAACACCTCGATCGGCGTCGCCACCGCGTCGCTGTTCATGATCGAGGCGTCGATGCACATCCCGCCCGGCTACGCGATGTTCATCCCCTCGGCGCTGCGCCAGGCCGTCGACCTGCCGGTCGTCGGCGTCGGCCGGTTCAAGGACCCGCTCCAGGCCGAGCGTGCGCTGCAGGAGGGGCAGTGCGACCTGGTCGGCGTCGTGCGGGGCCAGATCGCGGACGCCGACTTCGTGCGCAAGGCCCGCGGTGGCTTCACCGACGACACCCGCCTGTGCCTGTCCTGCAACCAGGAGTGCGTCGGCCGCATGGGACTGAACCGCTGGCTCGGCTGCATCGAGAACCCGCGGACCGGTCGCGAATCGCTCGGCGTCGGCGAGGCCCGACCCGTCACCCTCGGCCGCCGGGTGCTGGTGGTGGGCGCCGGGCCGGCCGGTCTGCAGGCCGCGATCGCGGCGGCCCGCAACGGCCACCACGTCACCGTCCTGGAGCGCGAGCAGCTGGCCGGCGGCCAGGTCCGCCTGGCCGCGTCGGTGCCGAACCGCGCCGAGCTCGGCGACCTGGTGCGCAACCAGGTCCACGAGTGTGCCCGCCTCGGCGTCCAGGTCGAGTACGGCGTCGACGCCACTGCGGACGAGGTCGAGCGCCGCGCCCCGGACACCGTCGTGGTCGCCACCGGCGCGGTGGTCGCGCCGCCGTACTGGGTGCCGGCCGACCAGGTCGACGGCTCGGGCTGGATCGTCGACGTGCGCGACGTGCTGACCGGCCGCGCGCAGCCCGAGGGCAGCGTCGTCGTCGTCGACGAGATCGGCTTCCACCACGCGACCTCGGTCGCCGAGCTGCTGGCCGACCGCGGCTGCGACGTCGAGGTCATCACGCCGGGCATGGTCGTCGGCCAGGACCTGGGCATCACCCTGGACATGGAGAACTGGTGGATCCGTGCGAGCGCCAAGGGCATCGTGCAGACCACCGAGTGCGGCGTGATGAGCGTGCACGAGGGTGAGGGCGGCGAGCACGTCGTCGGGCTGCAGCACCACCCGACCGGTGCGCAGCTGACCCGGTCGGTCGACTGGCTCGTCCTGGCCGTCCCCGCCAACCCGGCCGAGGAGCTGTACCACGAGCTGCGCGGCCGCGGCCTGGACGTGCACCGCGCGGGCGACGCGATCGCTCCTCGTCGGGCGCACGCGGCAGTGATCGACGGCGAACGCGTCGGTGCCGCGATCCCGGCCGCGGACCGCTCGCCCGCTCGCGTCGGCGCCAGAGCGCGACGAGGGTCGCACCCGCCCGGGCACGGGCCGCCGGCCGCTTGGGGCGACCTCGGGAGGGGGCACTACCTTGCTGGACATGTCCGACCTGCTCGCACTCGTCCCGGTCCGCGCCGGCGTGCTGCCCGCAGGTGGTGCCGAGACCGTCGCAGAGGCAGGAGGTCGAGCGCTGCTGGTCGGCGACGGCGCCGCTGTCGCAGCCGCGTCGCTCGCCGGCATCGCGTCGGAGCTGCGCGTCTGGGAGACGGCAGGGTACGCACCGGGCGCCTGGGCCGAGCGCCTGGCACCGCTGGTCGCCGGCGAGCACCTGGTGCTGCTGCCCGCCTCGCCCGACGGCCGCGACCTGGCGCCCCGTCTGGCCGCTGCACTCGACCGCCCGCTGCTGGCGAACGCCATGGAGCTGCGCGGCGCGACCGTCACCACGGTGCGACACGGTGGACGGGTGCTGACCGACCACGTGCTGACGGGCCCGTCCGTCGTGACGCTGCAGCCCGGCGTGCGCGGCGTCGTCCCCTCCGACACACCGCTGCCGGACGTCGTCGAGCTGGACGTCGCGGATCGGGACGTCGAGGTCGCCGATCCGGTGCTCGACGAGCTGCTGCCGCCCGACGTGTCGACGATGGACCTGTCCGAGGCGCCGCGCATCCTGGGCGGGGGAGCCGGGCTCGAGGGCGCCGAGCGCTTCGTCCAGCTGGCCGAGGTGGCCGCCGCCCTGGACGCGTCGATGGGCGCGACCCGCGTCATCACCGACCGGGGCTGGCTGGGGCACAACCGGCAGATCGGCACCACCGGCGTCGTCGTCGACCCGCGCCTCTACCTGGCGTTCGGGATCTCGGGCGCCGTGCAGCACACCGCCGGGCTCGGCCACCCGGACCACGTCATCAGCGTCAACGTCGACCCGCACTGCCCGATGATGGAGCTCGCCGACCTGGCGGTCGTCAGCGACGCGAACGCGACGCTCGACGCGCTGGCCGCCCGGCTCGGGACCCCCGTCACCCTCGTCGAGGACGACGTGTGATGGCCCCGACCTCCGACGCCGCCACCTCGACCGACTTCGACGCGATCGTCGTCGGCGCCGGACCCGCCGGTGCCGCCGCGGCGCTCGAGCTGGCCCGATCGGGGTGCTCGGTCTGCCTGCTGGAGCGAGGCCCGTTCCCCGGGTCGAAGAACATGTACGGCGGCGTGATCTACGGGCGCATCCTGGACACGCTCGTCCCGAGGTGGTGGGAGCAGGCGCCGATCCAGCGCTGGGTGACCCGTCGCTCGACGATGCTCATCGACGGTGACCAGGCCCTCACCGTCGACTACCGCTCCCACGCCTGGGGTGAAGCCCCGTACAACGGCGCCACCGCGCTCCGTCCCGAGTTCGACGCCTGGCTCGCCGGCGTCGCCGAGGACGCCGGCGCCGTGCTCGTCTGCTCGACCACGGCGACCGGCCTGCTGCGCGACCCCGACGGTCGCGTCGTCGGCGTGCGCACCGACCGGCCCGACGGCGACCTGACCGCGCAGGTCGTCATCGCGTGCGACGGCGTGAACTCGTTCCTGGCGAAGGAGGCCGGCCTCTACCCCGAGACCGACCCCGCCAACTACACGCTCGGCGTGAAGGAGACGATCCACCTGCCGCGTGAGGTCATCGAGGAGCGCTTCGCCGTGCGCGGCGACCACGGCGTCGACATCGAGATCCTCGGCTGCACGGGCGACGTCCCCGGCGGCGGGTTCCTCTACACCAACCGCGACAGCCTGGCGGTCGGGCTGGTGCTGTCCCTGCCCGCCCTGGCGAAGGGTGGCCGCCGGCCCGAGGAGATCCTGGGTGAGCTGAAGGCGCACCCCGCCATCGCCCCGCTGGTCGAGGGCGGCGAGGTGTCCGAGTACTCGGCGCACGTCATCCCCGAGGCGGGCTACGACATGATGCCCGAGCTCATCGGCGACGGGATCCTCGTCGCCGGCGATGCCGCGGCGATGTGCCTCGCCGCCGGCATCTGGCTCGAGGGGGTCAACTTCGCGATCGGCTCCGGAGGCGCCGCCGGACGCGCCGCCGCCCGCGCCATCCGTCGCGGCGACACGTCGTCGGACGGGCTGGCCGGCTACCGCACCCGGCTCGAGTCCAGCTTCGTGCTGGCCGACCACCGCAAGCTGCGACAGGCGCCCCACCTGGTCATGGGCGACCTGGCGCAGCGCCAGCTGCCCGGCCTGGCGCTCGGCGTCGTCGAGCAGCTCTTCACCGTCACGAACCCCGAGCCCAAGCCCGGCCTCGCCCGCATCGTGCGCAGCGAGATGCGCCGGAACAAGGTGAAGCTGCGCGACCTGGTCACAGAGGGCGTGCGAGCACTGAGGACCTTCGGATGAGCACTGCACCACGCGGCAGCGCCCGCTACCCCGACCTGAGCTTCGAGAACCGCATGGGTTCGGTCGAGTTCCGGGTGCACGAGACGCCGCACATCACCGTCGACGACCGCAAGTGCGCGGACTGCTCGGTCCGCGGCTGCATCACGGCCTGTCCTGCGAACCTGTTCGTGCCGACCGCCGACGGCGGCATCCTCTTCAACTACGAGCAGTGCTTCGAGTGCGGCACCTGCTACCTCGTCTGCAACGAGGAGGGCGCGATCACCTGGACCTATCCCGAGGGTGGTCACGGCGTGGTGTTCCATGCTTCCTGAGCAGCCTGCAGCGCGGCCTGCTGAGCAGCAGGCGGTGGACCGGCTGCAGGTGGTCGCCTGCGTGAAGTGGGCCGAGCTGCGCGCCGAGATCGACCCCCTGCACGGCACCGTGCGCGGCGTGAACCACGGCCACGGGTTCTCCGAGGCGGACCTGGCGGCGGTCGAGGTCGCCCTGCGCGTGGGCGAGCAGTGGTCCGGCGAGGTCACCGTGGTCTGCGCCGGGCCCGCCGCGGCCGACGGCGCCCTGGTCGACCTGGCCTCCGTCGGCGTCACCCGGCTGGTGCGCCTCGACCTCGACCCCGCCGCCCCGAGCGCGCAGGTCGCCGCATCCCTCGCCTCGGTGC